>JBLMXY010000238.1:0-4085 GCA_050257975.1 Acidobacteriota bacterium | reverse complement strand
GGGCGGCGCGCGGCGCGGCCGGCCTCCAGTCGCGCCGCCGCAGCTTTTCCTTGCGCGCGCCGGGCGCGACGATCAGCGCGAGGGGGTCGCCCGAAGCGCAGCCGGCGTTGCCCGCCCCGAGATTGCGGGCGGGTGGCATTTGCGATGGGTTCTCCGACGGCCGGCCGCGCCTCTCGGGCATGGCCCGACTCTAGGCGTAAGAAAGGCGTAAATCAAGCCGCCGAAACGGCCGGCATTCACGCCGCCCAGGCGCCTAGTAGTCGATTCCCTTGACCAGAGGTCTCGAGGCCGGCACCGGCGCGGCAGGGTTCAACTCGACCGAGTCCGGACGCATCATCTCGTTGTCCTCGTGGTCGATGATGTGGCAATGCCAGACGTAGCCGTGACGAAGCTCGCCACTGGGATCGAACGGGTAGTACCGGTCCGCCGCCACCGCGTCCACGGCGAGATCGGTCGGAGCCCAGCGCACCGCGATCCGGGTGACCATTCCGGGAGGCACCTGGATCGTGTCCTTCCAGCCCGCCTCACTCGCAAGCGGCGGCCGGACGGGGCCCTGAAGATAGGGCGTCACGTCCGGGTTGCCGCCGTCCTTGCCGCCGGAGAGCGGATTGTTCGCGGCCCGATAGTCGAGGGGCGGACCGAAGCCGGGCTGGAAGAGACCGGTCGGGAACGCCTCGGCGTAAGCGCGGTCATACCTCCTTGTCGCGAAGGTCTGCCGGCTCACGATCTGGAACTGCACCAGGTGCAAATGGATGGGATGGGCATCCGCGGTCAGATTCACGATCTCCCAGAGTTCCGTGTCGCCTTCGCGAGGCAGCTCGGAGTAGTAGGTGGTGTCGCCATCGACCGTGATCGGCGTGAAATCGCCGTAGGTCCTCGTCGAGTCTCCCGACCACTTCGTGTTGTTGACCAGAATCTCCAGTGGACCGCCTGCAAAGTCCGTCAGTTCGCCCGTCACCGGGTCGATCGCGGTTGACCCCGGAGCGATGACTTCGTTCAGGGTCAGCTGGCGCGTCTTCTGAATCGTCACGCCGTCCTGAACGGTGCCGGTGACCGGATCGGCGAGGCGCACGATCCGCTGCGCCCCGGTGCGAAGCGGTATTCCGAGCGCCGGGTCGTAGCTCGTGTCGGCGACTCGGGCCCGCGCGACGCGAAATTGCAGGACGCGCCCCAAGGTACTGCCCTGCGGCGGATCGCCCTTCGGGTAGGGAGTCCTGCTTGTGTTCTCCAGAGTCATCGTCTTGCCCGCGAAGGCGCCGAAGTCGATGATGACGTCGTAACGCTCCCCCGGCATGATCACGAGCCTGGAAACTCTGACCGGCGCGTCGAGGTAGCCGCCGTCCGTGCCGATCACGTACATCGGCGCCCGGAGCGACAGTCCGTAGGTGCGGGCGTTGGAGCCGTTCAAGAACAGGAACCGATGGCGTCTCGGCTGGACGTCTGCGAACGGCCACGCCTTGCCGTTGACGACGATCGTGTCGCCGACGAACTCCGGGAGCCAGTAGGGGTGTTCGGGATTGGGGTCGTCCTCGCTCGAGGCGGTCGGAAAGTAGAGCTGGCCGTTCGTGTCGAACATCCGGTCCTGAAAGACGAGGGGAATGATCTCCGCGGGCCCGGGCAGGTTCGCTGGAAGCTGCAGGCCCGGATCGACGAGCAGGTAGGCGCCCGCAAGGCCCGCATAGACGTTCAATCGCGTGGCGCCGAGCGTGTGGTCGTGAAACCAGAGCGGCGCCGCCTCCTGGGAGTTCGGATACTTGTAGATCGCTTCGTTGGGGCCGGCTCCGGGCGAAGAGTAGAAGGCATGGCCCTTGAAGAGCCCGTCGCTCGTGAACCAGGCGTCGGGGCCGCCATCGAGCTCGGGCGGCACTTCACCGCCGTGCAGGTGAGCGACGGCGGGAATCGGCCCGGCGTAGTTGAGCGCGCACGGGCTTCCCGGCGCGGGAATGCCGGGATTCATTTCGCAATCGAGGCCGAAGGGATCGGCCCAGTGAAGGGTCTGATCGACCAGATTCTTGTAGGCGAGCACGCCCGTGTGCGCGGTGTCGCCGAGCTCGTTGACGAAGTTGATCCGGGTCGGGGTGCCGCGCATGCTGACGACGACGGGACCGATGTAGGTGTCCTGCGCTGAGGTCGGACAGGGGCCGGCGACGTAGCCCCAGACGCGTGTCATCGGCTGGGCTCCCGGCGCGAGCGTTCCCGGCGGCAGTACCCTCGCGTCGAACTCACACATCCGAATGGTGACCGGCTGATTGCCGAACACGGTGCCGATCGTCCCTCCCGCGACCGCGAGCGTTGGCAGCGGCTGGGCGAACTGCGGGATGGCGGCGCCTGGCAGCGGCGTTTGCGGCTCAGCAGATAGACCCTCGGGAGCCGTCGCGGCGGCGGACGCAAGGACGACAAGAAGCGCCTTCCATCGCATGGTCCTACTCCCTTCCCTCGTCAAGGCTGCGGAATGTCTTGCTCGAGCGACCGTCGGCGGCGCGCCCTGGCGCGAGTCCAGCGCGGCCATCGGGAGCGCTGGAGTCTCTCGGCGCTCTCTCGCTCACGGGTCCGCCGGGGCGACCAGATCGGCGACTGCTCAAAACGAGAGGCGTTTTCACTTGCCCCACCGGCGCCGCGGCCGCCCGCTTCCGGGAAAACCCGCGCCGCCCGTCGGGCAAGCAATGATCCGCAATGAACCGTAGTGCGCCCCGTGCCCAGATCGCCTGATGCCAATGCATCAACAGGCGTGCGCGGGAAGTGGGAGGCGGGGGCGGACCGACGCGTGCCATCCGCGCCTGAGCCGCGCCGTCTCTACGGAACGAACCCCCTGCGCACCGCGTGGATGAAGTCGGTGTAGGCGGGCTCGAATCCGGCGGCGCGCAGGTCCGAGGCGATCTGGCCGCGATGGTAGACCGAGTGCATCACGGCGTGCATCAGGATGTCTCCCGCCGCGCTCTCCCACGGCTCGCCCTTGCTGTTGACGTAGGAGACGCGGCGCGAGAGGCCCTCTTCCGGGAGCCCGGTGAGGTGCTCGCGCCACGCGGCCGCAAGTCCGCCCATCTCCCGCTCGCAATCGTGCGGAGTGAGTTCCGGCCAGACGGCCATGGGCTTGCCCTCCCCCTTCAGGCGCGAGAGCCAGAGCCATTCGGTTCCGACGATGTGCGCCATGCGCCGCAGGGCAAGAGGCGGCGCGGTGCCCGCGGCCCGAAGGGAAGCAAGCGTCTCGCGGTTAGCCCAGTCGTCGTAGGCGAAGAGACGGCGCAGCTGCTCAAGCACGACGACTCGAGCTTTTCACGAGGTGCCCTGGCGTTCCAAGAGCCAGCAGGGGGATCCAGATCCAGAGGAGCTCGCTTGCCAGGATCGCGAGACCTCGCGGGCCGAAGAAGCCGCCGACGCCCATCGGCGAGACGCGGATCGGGCGCCACGGCAGAAAGAAGCGCGCGTTGTCGAATGGCGCGAAGAAGGCGACGCCGAGGCCGCCGTCCGTCATCGCGTCGAAGAGTCCGTGCGAGGCGGCGCAGAGAAAGAGAAAGGCGAAGACTGTAGGACGCGCGCGCTCGCGAGGCCAGCCGAGCAGGGTGGCGGCCCCGGCCAGCGCCGCCGCGAAGGCGAGCGAATGCGTCAGTCCGCGGTGGCCCAGAGGGGCGCCGTAGGGGATCCCGAGCCAGAAGCCGACAACGTCAACGTCCGGGAGCACCGAGCAGAGCGCGCCGAGGAGCCAGAGCCGAGGCGATCGAATCTCCGCGGGAAACCACGGCGCGACCCCGAGCAGGACCGCCGGGTGGGACAGAACAGACGCCACGGCAGCTAGCCTCCTGCTCCCTCTCGTTGCCCCCTCACCCTAGCCGGCCGCTCGCTTCGCGAGACGCGGCCCTTGGCCGCGGCCGGCGCTGAAGTGAGGCGAGGGGAGACCCCTCGCGCTCCGCCGCTCCCGGGGGCGAAGGGACGAATGCTGCGCCGCGACTCTTCCTCTCCTGGTCTTGGGGAGGGCCGGGGCGCCGCTCAGAGCGGCAGCGGCGGGAGATTCGCCGCCCGGAGCTTCTCGTTGACGGCCTCCGCGTCGCGGCCGCGAAGCTCCTGCCAGCGCTGCAGCTTCTCGCCGA
>JBLMXY010000237.1:0-23470 GCA_050257975.1 Acidobacteriota bacterium | reverse complement strand
CGGGACCCTTCGAGGGCTTCCGACAGCGTCTCGACGAACGCGGCGGGAGGCAGCGCGGCGCGTTCGGCCGGGGTGAGGCTCGCGTAGTTGGCGAGGACCGCGCTCCAGCCTCCCGGAGTTGCGCCTGCCGGATCGGCGCCCTTCCAATCGGCGGCGACCAGGCGCGCGGCGGGAAGGCCCCCGGTCGCCGAGAGAGCCGAGGCGGCGTCTCCGCGGACCAGAAGCGCGTCCGCGTCGGCGCCGAGAAGAAGGTCCACCGCCTCGTCCCAGCCGGGCAGCGGGTCGAGCCGTGCGGACAGGCTCTCGCGCGCCTCGATGCCGGCGGCCTCGAGCGCCCCGCGCACTTCGCCCACACCGAGCTGCCGCTCCCGCGCGATCTCCTCGAGCGCCGCGGCGCGGTGCTCGAGGTCGCCCTGCTGCTCGCGGGCCGCCCGGTGCTCCCGCTCGGCGCCCTCGAGGCGCTCGGAGAGACGCGTGAGGTCCTGCTCGCAGGAGGCGAGCGCGGCGGCGGCCGCGGCGGCGTCCCCGGCGAGGCGGCGGTGGTCCTCCTCGGCAGCCGCGAGCTCGCCTTCGCGGGCCGACAGGTCGGCGCCGATCTTGCCGGCCGCCGCTTCCAGCCGGGAGAGCGAAGCGGCGACGCGCTCGGCCGAAAGGTCGATCTCGTGCCGGGCGTTGGCCGCCGCCACGCGCTCGCCCGCGGCGGCGAGCGCCTCGGCGCGGCAGCGTTCGAGCTCCTGCTCGAGGCCCGCCAGGGCCGCGGTGGCCGCCGAGGCCTTCCGGTCCGCCTCCTCCCGGTCGAGCGAGCGGGCGCGGGCTTCGGCGATTGCCCGCTCGAGGCGCTCGTCCAGCTCCGCGAGCTCTTCGAGCGCGCGCGTCTCTTGCTGGGCGAGATCGCCTTCCTCGCGCACGAGCGCCTCGCGGCGCGCCGACAGGTCCGCGGCGGCGCGTCGGTTGGCCTCGATCAAGGCCTCGTCGCGCTCGATCGCGGACTCGAGCGAGGAGACCAGATCCCGCGCGCGATCGCGCGCCGCCGAGGCTTCCGCGGCGTCCAGGCGCGCCTGCGCGAGCCTCGCCTCGGCGCGCGCCAGCTGCGCCGCCGCTTCCGCCTCCCGGTCCCGGCGCTCGTCGCGGGCGCGCGTGGCGGCCGCGACCGCCTCGAGCAGCCGGTCGTGCCGGGCCCGGAGAAGGGCCGAGCGCTTGACGCGCAGCGCCTCCGATTGCTCCTTGTACCGCGCGGCCCGGGACGCCTGGCGCTTGAGCGAGGCGACGTTTCGCTCGATCTCCGAAATGATGTCGGACAAGCGCAGGAGGTTGCCCCGGGTTTCCTCGAGCTTCGTTTCGGCCAGCCGCTTGCGCAGCTTGTACCGCGTGATCCCGGCGGCCTCCTCGATCAGGCGCCGCCGGTCCTGGGGCTTGGTCGAGAGGACCTGGTCGATGCGGCCCTGCTCGATCACCGAGTAGGCGCGCACGCCCAGGCCCGTTCCCGAGAGCTGGTCCTGGATGTCTTTCAGGCGCACCTGCTTGTCGTTCAAGAAATACTCGCCGTGACCCTCCCGGTAGACGCGCCGGCCGATGCGCAGCGACTCCGGCTCCTCCGCGCCTTCTCCGTTCCCGTTGCCGCCGGCCCGCGAGAGAGTCAGAGTGACTTCGGCCATCCCGACGGGCTTGCGCCGGGCGGAGCCGTTGAAGATGACGTCGTCCATGCGCTCCCCGCGCAGGACGCGCGCGCTCTGCTCTCCCAGGGCCCAGGCCACGGCGTCACAGATGTTCGACTTGCCGCAGCCGTTTGGGCCAACCACGGCCGTCACCCTCCCGGGGAAGGCCAGATCTACCTTTTCATAGAAGGACTTAAAGCCGGCGATCTCGACCCGTTCCAGGCGAAACATCTTTGATTCGAGAAATTTAGCAAATGCGCCCGTCCGCCGCCACAAAATCTTGGGGGTAGGTGGGGGAGCGCCCCCAATTCGTAGGCTGGTCCGGTCAGATGACGATCGAGTTTGTTCCGAAAATGGACAGGAGCGCCCGGCAAACGGGCGATTCGTGCGCTGCCTGGCCGTTCCGGGCGGATCCCCAGCGCCTCCTGGCTCGGAATCAGGGCCGAAGCCGCCGGTTTGCTCGCATCCTGACGGTCTTTGGTCCGGGACGCAGGCGTTTTCGGGTGTGGGAGCCCTCCGAGCGGTCAGAGGGCCCATCGTTGCATTTCGTCCCTGCGGCGGGTTGTTTGCGATCTGGACATGGAGAGAAGATTTTTTTGCTTGCGTCGCTAAGAACGAGGTAAATTCCGGTTGGCGAAACCGAAAGAAAAAGGATGTTGAGCCTCGAGGTCCGTAAGAAGACGGGCGGCGCGGAAGTTCACCGCGTCAATCTGCCTGCCCTGACCGTGGGCGCTTCCTCCGGCAACGAAGTCGTCGTGCGCGCGCGGGGCGTGGCGGGGCGCCACTTCCGGATCTTCGAGCGAGAAGGCAAGTACCACCTCGACCTCTACAAGGGAGTCGAGGCCGTCAACGTGAACGGGCGCGAGTTCACGGGAGGCCCGATCGCCGTCGGAGACCGCATCACCATCGGCGAGGCCACGCTGACGGTCCTCGGCGGCCGCACGGCCCTTCGCGCGACGCCGGTCGGGGAGCTGCCGCGAGCGGACGCCGCCACGCCGGCCACGCTGCTGACCGTGACGACCGGCCCCATGACGGAGGTCGAGTACCGCGCCCTGCGTCTGGCGGCGTACCGCCTCTGCAGCGCGGGACGCTCTCCGGAGGATCTTTCCGCCGCGCTCGTCGACTTCCTGGATCGCGAGCTGCCTCCCTCCGAGTGGGCGGTCGGACCCTGGGCGGGCGGCGCCTACCGTCCTCTCTCCTCGACCTTCCGCGAGACGCCCGCCGTCCCCCAGAAGCTGATCGCAGACGCGCGAGGGGGCGAGAGGCTGGCGCGCGTCGACACCGTCAGCGGGATGTTCAGCTTCGTCGTCGAGCCGGAGGTGCCGGCCGAAGAGACGGCGGTGGCGATCTTCGTCCGCGAGGATCCGAGGCTCTCCGCGCGCGCGCTGCTCTTCCTCGAGGAGCTCGTCCAGCTGGCCGGGCTGGCGATGCGTCCCTTCTGGCGCGGGGATGCCGCGGTTGCCCCCGCGGCGGCGCCGGCCGAGCCGGAGGCGAAGGTCGGCGAGACGGAGGCGATCCTGCGCCAGACCGACGACTTGAAGAAAATCATCGAATCGGTCGAGCGGGAAGTGATCGACCGCACGATGCGCCGCGTCGAGGGCAACCAGAGCCGCGGCGCGCAGATCCTCAACATCTCGCGGGGATCGCTGATCGCGAAGCTGAAGGAGTACGCGATCCCCGACTACCGATACCTGCGCCGCGAGCGCAACCGCAAGTAGCGCCTCAGTCCCGCCGCCTCCTTCGCTCTCCTCGCCCCCCTCCGGCCGCCCCTTCGTCGCGCCGCAGCGCCCACCAGATCGCAAACGGAGCCGCGAAGCGCCCCGCGATCTGGTAGAAGTGAAAGCCCGCGGACCAGAAATTGCGCGCCACGGCGCCGTAGTGCGCCGCGCTCCAGGCGCCGAGTCCCGTCGCGTAGAGCGAGCGGACCTGAAACACGAGCGCCACGACGTGGGTCAGGAAGAGAACGCCGCATCCCTCGAGGAAGGCGGCGACGCGTCCGGCCTGCCAGGGGCGCCGGTCGAGCGCGTAGAGCGAGGCGAGCAGCACCAGGTTGAAGTGGAGGTCCGCCGCCGGAAGGCCGGGTCGGTCCGCGGCCGGGGGGAAATCGCTTCGTTCGACGAGGATCTCGCCTTCCTGCGGCAGGAGCCGTGTGACGGCCGGCCGCTCCGTCGCCCGGAGGACGGCCTCGGCGGCCGCCGCGAGCACCCGCTCGTAGGGGGCGGAGAAGCCGAACCAGAAGGCGAGCGCGAGAAGGAAGCCCGCGGCCATCCTTCCGGCCGCCGCGAGGATGTCTCGCCGCGCGGGCTTCATCGGCCAGCCTGGGCGCGGCGGGGCGCCCAGAGAAGGAAGAGCAGGACGCCAAACAGCACGATGACCGACTGCCAGAGGACGGTGTGGGAGGCCGAGAAGAGGGCGGGGCGGTGAGCGCCGATCCAGAAGAGCGTCAGGACGCGAAAGAGGTTGACCAGCTCGATCGCGGCGAACCCGAGCGCCAGCCCCGCGAGTCTCTTCTTCCAGGGGGCCGGGAAAGCCAGAACCGCCGAGGCGAACAGCAGCACCGTCTCCAGGCCGTTGCAGCCGTTCTCGATCCGGACGGCGAAAGCGGGCGAGCGCAGCTCCGTGCCCTCGACGGTCACCGTCTCGCCGAAGGCGTTCAGGATCGCGCCGCTCGACCGGGCGATGAGGCCGGTGAAGGGCAGGACCACGGCGTCGTTGACCGGACGCAGGGCGACCGCGACGTAGAGCAGCAGGAGCAGGGCGCAGAATCGGGCGAGGAAGGCGAGGGACCGCCGCCGGGCTGACGGGGGCTCGAGACCGCGGGCCATCCGTTCCTGCCCGTTCGCCCTCTAGCCGGCGCCCGGGCTCGCCTGACTCTGGAGGATGTCGCGCACGAGGCGCGAGAGAGCCGCGGGCAGCGTCACGAGAAGCTCTCCGCTGGCGTTGAGCACCACCTGCTCGGTCACGGCGGTGGCGAGAAGGCGTCCCGCCGCGTCGCGCAGCTCGTAATCGAGGACGAGGCGGGCGACCTCCGGCGGGCGCAGGCGCGCCGTGACCCGGACGGTCGTGTCGGCGAGGATCGGCTGACGGTAGCGGATCTCCATGCGCGTGATCGGCACCCGGTAGCCAAGATCGAGCGCGCGGCTGGCCGTGAACCCGTGCCGTCCCGTGAGCCCCTCCCGGGCCTGCTCGATGTAGAGGGCGTAGTGCCCATGCCACACGACGCCGTAGGAGTCGCACTCGGCGAAGCGCACCGGGATCTCGACCGAGTGGCCCTGGAGCGGCGCGGGCTCCGGGCGCGCGCGGCTCACGGCGCATTCTCCGCGGCGGCGTCCTCGAGCACGGCCGCGAGGAAGTTGCCTCCGGCGCCGAAGGAATTCACCAGGGCGCGGCGCGGCCGGTCGCCGTCGAAGGGGCCGGCCGGGTCGGCGATCGCGCGGACCGCCGCCACGAGCTGGCCTCCGCCGGAGGCCGCCATCTCGCCGATCGCCTCCTTGACGAGGATCTCGCGGGGCAGGGACCCGAACAGGCCGTGCATCGCGGAGAGTTCCGCCGCGTCCATTTCCTCCACGCCGTCCCGCGACGGGAACCAGAGCCCGACCTGCCCGGGCTCGACCCCGGCGTCCGCCAGGGCACCTGCGACCGCGCGCGTCATGGCCCGCGGATCCGGGGCGAAGCGGTACGGCTCGGTGGGAACGCCGGCCGCCCCGATGCCGGAAAGCCTCGCGAGCGGCCGCGCCCCGCGCGATCGCGCCGCGTCCTCTTCTTCGAGGAGCAGCGCGAAGGCCCCCTCTCCCTGCACGATCCCGGAGGAGCGCTTCTTGCCGCGAAGGGCGCTGACCCGGTCGAACCCGAGAGCATAGATGGAGTTCCATTCGTCGACACCGCCGGCGATCATCGCCCGGGCCCGGCCCGAGCCGACCGCGAGAGAAGCGAAGAGCAGGGCGTTCAACGCCGAAGGATCCTTCTGCGTCACCGTGACGTTCGGGCCGTGCAGCTTGAGCTCGATCGAGACCTGCGAGGCCGGGGCGTTGGCGACCGTGTTGGGAAAGTGGAAGGGCGGCGCGGCCTCGGGCGATTCCGTCAAGAGCACCCGGAGAAACTCCGTCAGCGCCCCCGCCCCGGCCGAGCCGGTGCCGAGCGCGATCCCGATCGAGGCCGGATCCGCGGCGACGTCGTATCCGGCCTCCGCGATCGCCTGCGAGCAGGCCACGATCGCATACTGGCTGCCGCGGTCGAAGCGCCGCGCCTTCATCGGGGAGATTTCCGGCTGTGGCGTGAAGCCGTCGCAGCGGGCGACGTGGGTCGCCTGCAGGCTGCCGCGCTCTTCGGGAGTCATCGGCCGGATCGCGCTCTCGCCGGCGAGCAGGCGGCGGTAGAAGTCTGCCGAGGAGCGGCCGAGCGGACAGACGGCGCCGGTTCCGGTGACTACTCCGCGGGAGGGCATCGGTCGAGAGTCGGCTTCTCCCCGGCGTCAGGCCCTTCCAAACACCACCACCGTGCTGTTTCCTCCGAACGCGAACGAGTTCGAAATCGCCACGCGCACGTCCGCCTCGCGCGCCTGGTTGGGCACGTAGTCGAGGTCGCAGGCCGGGTCCGGGTTCTCGTAATGGATGGTCGGGGGAATCGTCTTCTCGCGGACGGTCATCACCGTCGCGACGGCCTCGATCGCGCCGGACGCGCAGAGGCAGTGGCCGATCATCGACTTGATCGAGGAGACGGGAATCTCTCTGGCGCGCTCCCCGAGCGCCTCCTTCAACGCCGCGGTCTCGGCGGAGTCGTTCTGGGGCGTCGCGGTGCCGTGGGCGTTGACGTAGTCGACCTGCCCGGCGTCGATTCGGGCGGAGGCGAGCGCGGCCCGCAGCGCCCTGCCCCCGGCGGCGCCCGACGGGTCCGGCGCCGTCATGTGGAAGGCGTCGGAGGTCACGCCGTAGCCGAGGAACTCGGCCGCGATCGGAGCGCCCCGCCTGCGGGCGCGCCCGGCCTCCTCGAAAACGAGGATGCCGGCCGCCTCGCCGATCGAGAGGCCGCGCCGCTCGCGGTCGAAGGGGCGGCAGGGATCCGGGTCGACCGACCGCAGGGAGTTGAAGCCTCCGTAGGTCAGGCGGGCCAGAACGTCGGAGCCGCCGGTGATCACGACGTCGGCCAGGCCCGAGACGATCGCGTCGAAGGCGTACCCCATCGCGTTGGCGGAGGAGGAGCACGCGGTCGTGATCGTGGACTTGATTCCCTGGAGGCCCCAGCGCTGGGCCACCCGGTCGGTGATGGCGTCGGGCAGGTGGTTGAGCACGCGGGACGGCCGCCCCTTGCGCCCGCGCAGGTGCCGCTCGTAGAACTCCTCCGAGTCGAGCAGCCCCGAGGTCCCGCCGCCCAGGATGACGCCCACGCGCGTCGGGTCCTCCGCGGACAGATCGAGCCCAGCCGCCGCGATCGCCTCGGCGGCCGCCGCCACCCCCATCCGATCGGCGCGCGACATGCGGCGCCTCTGCGCCGGAGAGAGAAACGCGTCCGGAATGTCGGAGACCTCCGCGGCGGTCTGGGTGCGGTATCCGGAAGCGTCGAAGAGCGAGAGCGGGCGGATGCCGCACACGCCGGCCGTCAGGTTCTTCCAGAATTCGGACACATTGCTGCCGATGGCCGTCACGGCGCCCAGCCCCGTGACGGCAACGCGGCGGTCGTTTCTCATTTCGCCGCAATTCTGACACATCGGCGGCCGCCGCGGTCGGGGGCCGGGCCCCATGGGGCATAATCCGCGCCCATGTCGCAGCGGGTCGACTGGCACACCTACTTCATGAACATCGCCAGGCAGGTCGCGACACGCTCGACCTGCCCGCGCAAGCACGTGGGCGCCGTGATCGTCCGGGACCGGACGATCCTCTCGACCGGCTACAACGGTTCGATCCGCGGCCAGCCGCACTGCGAGGACGTGGGCTGCCTCATCGAAGACGGGCACTGCGTCCTGACCGTGCACGCCGAGGCCAACGCCATCCTCCAGGCGGCCAAGAACGGCGTCTCGATCGCCGGCGCCGAGCTCTACACGACGGCGAGCCCGTGCTGGCCGTGTTTCAAGCTGATCGCCAACGCGGGCCTCTCCCGCGTCTACTACGGCGAGTTCTACCGCGACGAGCGGTCGATCGCCGTAGCGAAGCAGGCGGGAATAGAGCTGGTGGACCTGGGTCGAACCGACTGAGGACTGCGGACCGAGGACTGAGGACTCCCGTGGCTCAAGCCGCGACAGTCCACCGTCCCAAGTCCTCAGTCCTCAGTCGGGCACCTCGGAAAGCGACAGCAGCCTCAGGCAGTCCTCCAGGTACGCCCGCGAGCCCTGGGTGAGCCGGAAGAAGCGGCACCCGAGCCCGCGCTCGGGCTCCTGGCCCACGCGCACGACGATGGCCTCGGCCACGACGGCCCGGTCGGCCCGCTCGCCGGGGATCTCGAAGGAGACCTCGAGGCGCGCGCCGACCGGCAGCCGCACCGGCGTCGAAACGAAGAAGCCTCCCCGCGACAGGTCGCGAATCGACCCGGCGTGCTCCGCGCCGTCGCGCCAGAAGGTGACCTGCCAGCCGACGGAGGAGCGCTCGGTGTTTCGCGGAAAGAGCTGCAGAAACCGCCTCAACGTGCCGAAGAAGGCGGCCGCGTCGAAGGAGCGGGGGAGCAAGGCGTCCACCGGGACGCGCCGCACGTCGGTTCCGTCCTCGTCGGTGACCAGAACGATCGGCGTGCGGGCGATGCGGGGATCGGCCTTCAGCACGCGGCAGACGTCGATCCCGCTCATCCCGGACAGCTCCGAATCGAGGAAGACGACGTCCGGCTTCTCCTGCCGGGCCACGGCGAGCGCTTCGGAGCCGGAAGAGGCCGTCAGCAGCCGGCAGGAGGTCCTGCGGCGGATCGCCTCGCCGACCTCTCGGAACAACCCGCTGTCGTCGACGAGGAGAACGGAGTTCATCCGGCGATTATAGGGTGGGGGGAGAGGCCCGACCGCGGGCGCGCTCTCGCTATCATCGGCCCGAGATGGACACGCTGACCCACGGCGTCGCGGGCTCCGTTCTGACGCGCTCGCTGACGAAGCGCCCGGGCGCGCGGGCCGCGCTGTTCACGGGTCTGGTGGCCGCCATGTTGCCGGATCTCGACATCCTGTTCCTGCGGACCCGGCTCGACTACCTGCGCTTCCACCGCGGATGGACGCACTCGTTCGTCGCGCTGCCGGTCTTCTCGCTCGCCGTCGCCGCTCTCCTGCGCCTGGTCCTGCGCAAGACGCGGCTTTCGACGCTCTGGCTCTTTTCCGCGGTCGCGATCGTCTCCCACATCCTGCTCGACTGGATCACGTCGTTCGGCACGATGTTCTTCTTTCCGCTCTCCCGTCATCGCTACTCGCTCGACTGGATTTTCATCCTGGATCCCTTCTTCGCCGGGATCGCGGCGGCGACCCTGCTCGGCACGGTGGTCTTTCGCGCGCGCGGGCGCGCCGTCGCCTCGGCCGGCACCGCGGCGCTCGTTCTCTACGTCGCGCTCTGCGCGGCGATGCACGGGCGGGCGATCGGGATCTGGAGGCGCCTCGACCGGCCCCCGCAGGGCGTCCGCGTCGCCGCGCTGCCGCAGTTTCTCTCGCCCTTCCGGTGGCTCGGACTCTCGGACCACCCCGACTCGGTGCACGCGGGCTTCTTCGACCTCGGTCCCTTCGCCCGCGGGGTCTCCGATCCGCGCCCTCCGGAGCGCCTTTCCGAGATCCTTCGGAGCCTCTCGGATTTCTATCCGCCGCCCGAGCGCATGACGATCCGGCTGTTTCCGAAGCCGCCGCCCTCGGCCACCCTCGACACCGCGCGGGCCCTGCCGGAGGTCCAGGCGTACCTGCGATTCGCGCGGTTTCCGCGCGCGACCTTCCGGCTCGAGCCGGACGGCGGCGCGGTCATCCTGTGGGAGGACCTGCGCTTTCTGCCATGGTTCTCCGGGCCATGGGAGCTCGACGGCCGGGGATCCCTGCGCCGGAATCCCTTCCTCTATCGGGTGCGGCTAGACGCCGCCGGGCGGGCGGTCGAGAGCGCCGTCGTCAACAGCTTCCACCTTCCCTGAGGCGGGTGCCGGCGCCGCCGGAGGGACGTAGGAATATTCCGGCGAGGGCGTCCGCGTGAGAGCCTCCGAGACCCCCGCGTAGTAGCCGACCTTGACGAGTGATCGAACGAAGACGAAGAACTGCTGCGTCAGGATCAAGGGGACGAGCGCGAAGCGGGCTTCTCCGCCGGCCGGGGGGTCGAGCACGATCCAGACGAGGTAGAGGCCCGCCGTCAGGAGGACGTACCAGAAGAGGACTCCGACGAGGCGCCGCGGCCTCGCGAGCGCACCCCCGATGCCCATCAGGAAGCGGGAGACCGGCGGCAGGTCCGGCCGCGCGACCCAGATCGCGCGGACCGAATCGGCGAGCAGCTTGATGGCGGCGAGCGCGAAGAGGAGCGCCGCCAGGCGCAGGGCCGTGACCGCGAGAGCCTGGCCTTCCGTCGGCAGCTCCTGCACCGTGTCGCGAAGCGCCCGGCCCGTCTCCACGTAGATCCAGCGGTAACTGGCCGCCGCGCCCGCGAAGGCCGCCAGGGTGAACGCCAGGAAGGCGGGAAGCCGGCGCATCCCCTCCCTTCCGAACGTCACGAGCGAGCTCGAAGGCTCGCGCAGCGTCCCGAAGACGCCGCCCAGCGAGAAGGCGTGCAGGAAGATCGCGAGCAGCGCGAGCGAGATGGCGGCGGCTCCCACGCCGCGCAGTCCCCGGATCGAGGAGGGCTCGAGGCCCTCGGTCGAAAGAAAGCCCTCGGCGGCTTCGCCGAAGGTGCCGAGCACGTCCGGGTGCGTTCGCCGGAACGTCTCCCACCAGCCGTAGTCGGGCACGCCGATCATGCGGTCGGCCAGGGGCGAGCGGTCGAGGCTCGCGTGGAGGGAGTTGGAGACGGGCAGGATCAGGGTTGCGGCGAGCAGGAGCTGGATGAGCCAGAGCGAGACCGCCAGGTACGGTTTGGACAGCGACTGGGCCAGGCCCCGGCCGAAGCAGCCGAGCGCGGTCGGTTGCTTCACCAGGCCACCGTCGCGAAGTCGAAGAAGTTCTGCAGCCAGAAGACGGCGCGCGCGGTCCAGCGCGTGGCGGCGCGCGGATCTCCCTCCGGCCGCCGCCCGTTGTTGGTCCGGTCGGTGTCGAGCAGGATCTTCTCGTCCGGATCGACGAGGGCGTCGATCAGGCGCGGGCCGCTTTCGACCCGGAACCGCTTCCAGCGGGCTTCGCCGTCCCAGCGGGACCTGTAGCTCCTGCCTCCTTCGAAACGCAGCAGAATGTCGACCGGCAGCGCCACGTCGCCCCGACGCACGACGGTCACGCGGCTGTCGTACCCCCTGGCGCGGGCAAGTCTCGCCGGCGGCCCCTCGGCCAGCCTGCCGTCCTTCTCGAACAGGCCGCGGGGGGCTTTCGCGGGAACCGAGGAAGCGGTCGCCACGGCGTAGTCGACGGTCCCGGGGGAGAAGAACGTCCTTTCGAAGAGCGGCCTCTCGTCGCGTCCCGCCGCCTGCGAGAGCGCGTCGATGAAATCCTGCGTCCTCGGGTGGCGAAAGCGCCACCGGTCCGCATACAGGCGCAGCGCCCGATCCATGACGGGCCTGCCCAGGATCCGCTCGATCGTCGCGAGGGCGAGCGCGGTCTTCGAGTAGACGAGCGCGCCGTAGGTGTCGCGGTCGCGGTACCTCCAGCTCGGGATTCCCAGAGGAACATCGGCCGCGTGCTCGAAGTAGCGCCGGTTGTCGTCGAGCGGCCGGCGGATGTCGATGCCGAGGGGGAAGCGGACGCCGAACGCGGACAGATAGGACCGGTCGTCCCCGTAGGCGCTCTTCAAGACCCGGTCGGTCATGTAGGTGTTGAATCCCTCGTCGAGCCACGGCTCCTCGAACTCGTTGGAGGCGAGGAGGCCGTAGAAGTACTGGTGCCCGAATTCGTGGACGGCCACTTCCTCCGGGGATTGGATCGAGGCCGACGCGAAGAGGGAGGTGCCCACGGTGATGAAGGTCGGGTACTCCATCCCGCCCGCCCCGCGGGCGCCCCACGGCGGGTCGACGACCGTCAGCGTCGGGTAGGGATAGGGGCCCAGAACGCGCCCGTATCCCTCGAGCCCCGCCTTGACCGCCCGGAAATGGCGATCCGCCTGGGCGAGGTGCTCGGGCTGGAGGAGGAGCAGGATCTCCACGTCGCCGATGCCGGGCTCGCGGAAGATGTCGCGCAGGAGCCGGAAGTCGGGGTCGGCGGTCCAGGCGAAGTCGTGCACGCTTTCCTGGCGGAACCGCGCGAAGACCCGGCCGTCGGAGGTCTCCCGTTGCGACACGAGGACGCCGGTCGCGCCAATCTTTCCCTTGTAGCGGGCGGGCGCCTCGATCGTCACGTCGTAGTTGCCGAAGTCCGCGAAGAACTCGCTGTTGGCGTGGAACTGATGGCAGTTCCATCCGGTGTCCTCGAAGACGCCGACCTTCGGGAACCACTGCGCCACCAGGAAGAAGTCTCCCTTGAAGCCGGTCCGCGCCCAGACGCGCGGCAGGCGCGAGACGAACTCCATCCGCAGGACGATCGTCTGCCCGGGCCCGACCGGCCGCGGAAGGTCGACCTCGGCGACCGTGCGGTCGTCCGGGTTGCCGTCGTCGGGGGAGAGATAGCGCATCGACGGGAGCAGGTCCGTTCCGTCGGCGGAGGCGAGCAAGCTGGTCACCTCGATCGAGCCCCAGGATTCCGGAATGGGGCCGCGGCCGCGGCTCGGCCGCTGCTCTCTCCAGAAGGTGGAGCGCGTGTTGCGGAAGGCGTTCAGATAGAGATGGAATCGGAGCGTCGAAGCCGGGCGGCGAGCGGGGTTGGTCCAGGTCAGAAGCTGCGAACCGGTCACCGTCTTCTTCTCGGGATCGAGCCGGCAGGAAATCTCGTACGAGGCGATCGGGGCGGTCAGCTCCCGGGCGCCGAGAACGAGGGGGAAATGCAGCGCCGCCAGAGCGAGAAACGCGCCTCGCTTCTTTGCCCGGAGCATTGGCCAGACTGTAGCATGCGGGCCCATGAGCGAGACCGCTTCGCGCGGCGCGGCCGCGGCCCGGGAGGCCGAAAGGGCGCCGCGGGACGCCGCGCGCCGCGCCGAAGAGCTCCGGGAGGAGCTGCGACGCCACGAGCGTCTCTACTACGTCGAGAACCGGCCCGAGATCACGGATGCCGAGTTCGACGCGATGATGCGGGAGCTCGTCGAGCTCGAAGAACGATACCCGGAGCTCGCAATCGACGACTCGCCCGCCCGCCGCGTGGGAGGGGAGCCCGCGGAGGGCTTCGCGACCGTGACGCACGCGGCCCCGATGCTGTCGCTCGAGAACGCCTACTCCTGGGAGGAGGCCGAGGCGTGGCGGGCGCGGGTCCGGCGGGCGCTCGGAGGCTCGGAGCCGCCGGCCTGGGTCGTGGAGCTGAAGATCGACGGCCTCTCGGTGTCGCTTCGCTACGAGGCGGGCCGGCTCGTGCGGGGCGCGACCCGAGGCGACGGGGTGCGCGGCGAGGACGTCACCGCCAACGTGCGGACGATCCGCTCGATCCCGCTTCGCATTCCCGAAACGGGCCCGGTCGAGGTGCGCGGGGAGGTCTACTACTCGAAGGGCGCCTTCCAGAGGTTGAACGCCGAGCGCGAGGCGGACGGCGACTCGTTGTTCGCCAACCCGCGAAACGCCGCCGCGGGGACGCTCCGGCTGCTCGATTCGCGCATCACGGCCCGCCGCCGGCTCGAGGCGTGGCTGTACGCCGTCGCCGAGGCGCCGGAGCCGCCCGCGACGCAGACCGGGAGCCTCGAGCGCCTGCGGGCCTGGGGCTTTCCGGTCAACCCGCACTGGCGGCGCTGCCCGTCGTTCGAGGAAGTTCGAGCGTTTCTCGAGGAGTGGGCCGAAGCGCGGCACGGGCTCGACTTCGAGACCGACGGCGTCGTCATCAAGGTGGACGACCGGCGGCTCCAGGCCGAGCTCGGCGCGACGGCCAAGTCCCCGCGCTGGGCCCTGGCCTACAAGTACCCGGCCGAGGAAGCGACGACGGTCGTTCGCGAGATCTCGGCGCACGTCGGGCGCACGGGGGTGCTCACCCCGGTGGCGCGCTTCGATCCGGTGCAGCTGGCCGGCACGACCGTGCGTCGGGCGACTCTTCACAACTACGAAGATCTCGCGCGCAAGGACGTTCGCGTGGGCGACACGGTGGTCGTCGAGAAGGGCGGGGACGTGATCCCGAAGGTCGTGCGCGTGCTTTCCGAGAAGAGGCCGCCGGACGCGGCGCCGTTCACGATGCCCGACCGGTGCCCCGCCTGCGGGGATCCGATCGTCCGGGAGCCCGGCGAGGTCGCCTCGCGCTGCGTCAACCCGGCCTGCCCGGCGGTCGTTCGCGAGGCGCTGCGCCACTTCTGCTCTCGCCGCGCCATGAAGATCGAGGGGCTGGGCAACCGGCTCATCGACCAGCTCGTCACGGCGGGTCTCCTGACCGACGTGGCCTCGATCTACGACCTGACGGCGGAGGTTCTGGTTTCCCTGGAGCGCTGGGGGGAGAAATCCGCCGCGAACCTGCTCGAGGAGATCGCGGCGAGCAAGAAGAACGACCTGTCGCGGCTGATCTTCGCGCTCGGGATCCGGCACGTCGGGGAGAAGGCCGCCCGCGGCCTCGCCCGCCACTTCGGCTCGCTCGACGCCCTCGCGGCGGCAGGCGAGGAGGATCTCCAGGCCGTCGAGGAGATCGGGCCGAACACGGCGGCCGCCGTCCGGGCCTGGTTCTCCCACCCGAGCCACGGGAGGCTCGTCGAGAAGCTTCGCCGCCACGGCCTCAATTTCTCCGAGACGGCGGCGCGGCGGCGCGACGGGCCGCTGTCGGGCAGGACGGCGGTCATCACGGGGACGCTGCCCGGGATCACGCGGGAAGAGGCGACGGCCCGCCTCGAAGCGGCGGGGGCGAAGGTTTCGGGCTCCGTGTCGAAGAAGACGGATTTCCTGGTCGCGGGCGAGGAGGCCGGCTCGAAGCTCGAGCGCGCGCGGGAACTCGGCGTGCGGATCGTCGGCTGGCCGGAGATGCTGGAGCTCCTGGAAAGCGGGTAGTCCGGCGCCGGACCCATCTGTGATTCAATCTCTCGAGATCCAAGGAGGCCCGATTTGGACTTGCCGGCGCGCGTGATCGTCTTCTGCCCGACGCTCGAGCTGAAGAACAAGCCGGGCCGATTGGTCGCGATTTCCCCGGCCGGGTACTACGAGGTCTGGCTCGACTTCGCCGACCGCAATCACACCGTCTTGCTGCCCGTGGCGGGCACCGCGCTGGTCTTCCAGGAGCCCAACAGCACCGTCGGCGAGATCCCGGATCTGGAGAGGTAGGGTCTCCCCGTCTCCTCAAGCGGCGGGGGAGACGGGGGCGTGGCCTCCCGCCTTCGGAAAGAGCGGGAGCAGCTGAGACAACCCGGCCACCCGGGCGACGCCTTCCGGCGCGGCGCCGGAACCGATCAGAAGGGCCAGCAGGCCGGCGTTCCGGGCGCCGACGTAGTCGATCTCGTAGATGTCGCCGACGTAGGCGCAGGCGGAGGGCGGCAAGCCGAGGCGGTCGGTCGCCGCGAGAAAGATGCGCGGGTCGGGCTTCTCGACGCCGACTTCCGCCGAGTCGACGACGAGCTCGAGGTACGCCGAGAGACCCGCGCGCTCGAGCAGCCCCAGCACTCTTCCGTCCGCGTTGGAAATCACGCCGAGCCGATAGCCTCGTTCCGCGAGGGCCGCGAGGGCCTCGGGCGCATTCACGCAGGCGCGCGACCACAGGTTCGAACGGCGATGCTCGGCGACGACCGCCCGCGCCGCCTCCGTCCGACCCTCGGGAGGCACCCCCAATCCGGCCAGGATCGCGTCCAGATAGAGCGGGAGGCGCTCGGCGTCGGTCGAGTCGGGGCGGGAACGAACGAGACCCTGTACCGCGGCGACGGCGGCGCTCTCGGCCGCATCGAAGGCGGTCTCCTCCCAGGCCACCCTGGCCGCCCCGCACAGACGCTCCCCGTCGAGGCGGATGAGCGTTCCGCCGGCGTCGAAGAGGATGGCGCTTATGGAGCGGCCGGGACTCAAGAGGGTCGGTGCCCGGTGTCCGGTGCCCGGTGTTCGAGCGGACGGAAACCCTCCAGGACCGGACACCGGAAACCGAGCACCGAAGATCGACTCCTCAATGCGGCAGCTCCTGTTTCGCCACGGCCTCGAGCTCCTCCGCCACGGCCTGGACCTGGCTTCCGTCGGTTCCCTCGACGAGGATCCGGAGAAGCGCCTCGGTTCCCGAGTAGCGCAGGAAAACGCGCCCGCGGCCCGCGAGCGCGCGCTCCGCGCGGCGGACGGCCTCCTGGGTGAGGCGCAGCTGCTCGAGGGGGATGCGGCGGGAGGCCCGGACGTTGCGGAGGGACTGGGGCACCTTCTGGAGGGTCGCGAGCTGCGAGAGCCTCCCTCCGTGCTCCGAGAGAATTCGGGAGATCGTCAGGCAGGTCAGGATGCCGTCCCCGGCCGGAGAAAGCGAGAGCAGGATGTGGCCCGACGTCTCGCCGCCGAGCGTCGCCCCCGTTTCCTCCATCAGACGGGCGACGTTTCGGTCGCCGACCGCCGCCCGGTGGAACGCGATCCCCTCCCGCGCGAGAGCCGCCTCGAGGCCGAAGTTCGACATCACCGTCCCGACCACCCCTCCGGGCGCGAGCCGGCCCTGGCGTTTCCACTCGCGCGCGACGATCCAGAGCGCGTCGTCGCCGTCCAGGATCCGCCCGGTCTCGTCGGCGAAGATCGAGCGATCGGCGTCGCCGTCGAGCGCGACACCCACCGCGGCGCCGCTGTCTCTCGTCTTGCGGGCCATTGTCTCCGGATGCAGGGCTCCGCAGCCGTGGTTGATGTTGCGGCCGTCCGGCTCGACGGACATCGTCATCACGCGGGCGCCCGCGCGCACCAGCGCCCGCGGAGCGAGGTCGTAAGCCGCGCCGTTGCCGGCGTCGACGACGATGGCGAGGCCCTCGAGGTGGGCCGGCATGTACCCCGCGAGCCGGTCGAGGTAAACCTGGGTGAGCTTCGGGTCGGGCGCCGGCTCGGCATGATGGTCGCTTCCGGGCGCGTCGGCCAGGCTGTCGCGGCCCTCGAGCAGGATCGCCTCGAGCGACTCCTCCTCCGCGTCCGGCCACTTCCGGCCGTCCGGCCCGAAGATCTTCACGCCGTTGTCGTGGTACGGGTTGTGCGAGGCGGACACCGAGACGCCGGCTCCCGCGCGGCAGGCGAGCACGAGCTCCGCGATCCCCGGCGTCGTCATGACGCCGGCCGAAGCGACGCCGCAGCCGCTCTCCGAGAGGCCGTCGGCGATCTGGCCGATCATTTCCCGCGTCGATTCCCGCGTGTCGCCGCCCAGAACGACGGGGGAGCGGCCCGCCCGGACCACGCGCCGGCCGAGCTCGCGCCCGATGCGCGCGAGCGACGCAGGGTCGAGCGGGAAGGTGCCGGCCCGGCCGCGCAGGCCGTCGGTGCCGAAGAGCCTCACGGCTCTCGCCCGTGTCGGCCGGGGCTGGGGATCGGCGAAGGCGCCGCTTCCGGCTCGATGCGCACGGTCACCGTCACGAGGGGCGCCTGGCGCAGCCGCAGGCCGGGCGAGGTCACGGAAAGCGCCGCCGGCGTCGAGAAGCTCGAGGCGCGGCCCTCGACCGAGACCGGCACGGTCGCAACCGAGCTCATCTTCGCCAAGGCTCCCGCCGGTCCGGCGAGCAGAGCCGTCGCCGGCTCGGCCCCGACTTCGGCGACCCGCATTCCCGCGGCCGGTTGGCCCGTCACGGCGGGCTCGACGGGCAGCCGCTTCTCTTCCACCGTGTCGAGCACGAAGCGGATCTCCTGGGGAGAGATCGAGATGACCTCGACGTCGGGCGGCACGTTCACGTCGTCCTGGGTGAATCGGTAGACGCGATCTCCCCGCTGTGCGTCCTTCAGATCCAGCACCGCCTCGAGCTTGTCGGGCTCGAGCTGGCGCAGGGCCGTGAAGGGCCCCCGCAGCCGCACGTCCACGGAGCCGGGCAGCGGCGAGGCGATCAGGGTGCGCGGCGGAATGTTCACGATCGACAGGGGAATATGGTAACTGCGCTCGGAGGTCCTCTCGCGACGCTCCCCCGAGAGCGCGAACCAGACCGCGACGGCGATGACGATCGAGAGGGCCTTCAACCCGGGGTTTCGGACGAGAAAACGCGGAGCCGGCATCGATTCTCCTCTATCCGGCGGCCGCGAACTCGCGCAGCAGCGTGTCCCGGAGCGACTTGGCGTCGAGCTCGTCCAGGAGCTCCCCGTTCCTGGCCATGGAGATCGTTCCCCGCTCTTCGGAGACGACGATCGCCAGGGCGTCGGTTTCCTCGCTGATCCCGATCGCCGCCCGGTGCCGCGTTCCGAACCGCTTGGAGAGCCCTTCCTTCAGGGAGAGGGGAAGAAAGCACGAGGCGGCGGCGACGCGCTCCCCGGAGATGATGACCGCGCCGTCGTGGAGCGGCGTGCCGGGCGCGAAGAGCGTCACGAGCAGATCATAGGAGACGGCCGAATCCAGCCGGACGCCGTTCTCGATGTAGGTCTTCAGCCCCTCTCGCCGCTCGATGACGATCAGGGCCCCAATGCGGCGCGTGGAGAGAGAGGTCATGGCGAGGACGATGTCGGAGATCATCTCCTCGGCGTGGTAGGAAGAGAACCAGAGGGGCGTCCTTCCGAAAGTGGCGAGCGCCCGCCGCAGCTCCTGCGCGAAGAGCACGATGATGCCGAACGGCAGGTAGAAGATCAGAGTCCGGAGCACCTCCCGCAGCGCGACCAGCCGCAGCGAAACGGCGACCTGGTAGACGAGGAAGACGATCACCAGGCCCACGACCATCTGGACGGCTCGGGTGCCGCGGATCAAGCGCAGCAGGGTGTACGCGATCAGGGCGACCGCCAGGATGTCGACGGCGTCCCGCCAGGTGAACGACAGGCGGGACAGCGCTCCGAGCGGTCCCGTGAGCCTCTCGATCACCGCGCCGCCGCCGCAGCGGCCGCCGGCCGGGGCTCGCCGATCGCGCGGGCCATCTTGAGGAACCTCGCCGTTTCGGCGACGTCGTGGACGCGCACGATCGCCGCTCCGGCCGCCGCCGCGGCGGCCACCGCGGCAAGCGAGCCGGGCAGGCGCTCGGCCGCGGAGGAGTCTTCGGCGACGCCGGAGAAACGCCGCACGAAGCCCTTGCGCGAGGCGCCGACGGCGACCGGGAAGCCGAGCGAGCGGAAGGCGGAGAGGTGCCGCAGCAGCAGGAGGTTGCCCTCGGGGCTCTTTCCAAAGCCGAGGCCCGGATCGACCGCGATTCGGTCGGGCGGCAGCCCGGCGTCGACCGCCGCGCCCGCCGCGGCGGCCAGGATCTCCGCGATGTCCGCCAGGGGGTGGGCGTACGAGGTGTCTTCCTGCATCCGGCGCGGGTCGTCTCCCTTCATGTGCATCAGGACGAGCCCCGAGCGGGCCCGGGACACGACGGCGGGCATCTCCGGGTCGTGGCGCAGCGCCGAGACGTCGTTGACGGCGTCGGCTCCGGCGTCCAGGGCCGCCCGGGCGACCTCGGCCTTGCGGGTGTCGACCGAGATGGGCGCGCGGGTCGCGCGGCGGATCCCGGCGACGACGGGAACGACCCGCGACAGCTCCTCTTCGAGCGGGATCTCGGCCGCGGCGCCATAGTTGGAGGGCCGCGTGGACTCCCCGCCGACGTCCACGATGGCCGCTCCCTCCTCGTAGAGCGCCAGCGCCCTCTCGATCGCCCTGGGGCGATCGAAGTGAAGCCCCCCATCCGAAAAGGAGTCCGGCGTGACGTTGACGACCCCCATGACGGCGGGCCCGCGGGACAGATCGAGCCAGCCATCCCGGGCCAGGCCGAGCCTTTCCGGCGGGCGCTCGGCGCGCTCGAAGGCCGCCTTCGCGCGCTCGCGCAGCGTCGCCGGCAGCGCCTTCAACGTCTCGGCGCGCCGGGAGCGGGAGACGACGACGGGCGGCGAGGAAGAGCCCGCGAAGCGGACGACGTCGACAGGAAAGTCCGAGGCCGAGAAGCTCGCGGTTCGCAGGCCGTCCCAGCCGGCGATCTCGGAAAGGGCTTCGCGGTCCCGCGCCGGGATGACGAGGTCGGAAGCGACGGTCACGCGGGCAGTTTAACGGAAGGGATCGAGACCCAGGGGCCAGGGGTGAGGGATCGGGGGTCGACAGATCGCGCGAAAGGGGGGCCGGTTCTCGGTGCCCGGTGTTCGAACCCTGACTCCTGCTTCAAACTCCCTCGTCGGCGGTCGGGCCGTAGACCGGCGGCAGGGGGACATCATTCAAGCGCAGATAGACGGTCAGCTGGCCGCGGTGGTGGATCATGTGATTGAGGAGCGTTCGGCGCAGCATCGTCCCCTTCTTCAGCCGGAAGAACGTCTGGTCGCCGCGGGTCACGGTGAAATCCCTGGCGAGCTGGTCCTCCGACATGGCCGCGATCGCGGCCCGGCCGTTGCGCACGTTCTCGTCGAAGCGGGAAAGGTACTGCTCGATCGTGCTCATCTGCGGCGCCTTCTCGCTGCCGACGGCGAATTCCTCGCCCTGGATGCGCAGCCCCCAGCGCGGCTGCTCGGCGACGTGTGTGGCGAGCTCGCTCATGCTCTTCGATTTGGGATGGGGCTTCCAGCCCAGGCGGTCCATCGGGAGCCGCTCGAGCACGCGGCGCGTGCTCGCCATCTCGTCGTCGAATTCCATGAGGAAGCTGTCGAGGAAGGGCATGAGGACAGCCATCAGCTGTCAGCTCTCAGCTTCCGAGGGCGCGGATTCCGGCCGGATCGCCGAGAGCCGACGGCTGCCCGCGGCGTCACGCCGGCTCCGGCACGAGCGGTCCGACTTTTCCTCCCGCCACCTCGGGCGCGCCGGGCGGCGAGACGATGGGAGGCTTGGGCGGGCCGGCCTTGCGAAGCTTGGCCACGTCGACGCCGGTCTCTTCAGCGATGATCTGAAGGACCTCCTCGCCGTCCAGAACTTCCTTCTCGAGCAGGGTGCGCGCCAGCCGGTGCATGGACTTCTCGTTGTCCGTGATGATCTTGCTCGCGCGGTCGTAGGCGAGGGTGACGATCCGCTTGACCTCCGCGTCGATCTGGTTTGCGGTGGCTTCGGAGTAGTCCTGCGTGCGGCCGAAGTCGCGGCCGAGGAAGATCTCGCCCTCGACCTTGCCGAAGGTCAGCGGCCCGAGCTCGCTCATTCCCCACTCGCAGACCATCTTGCGCGCGAGGTCCGTCGCCTTCTCGATGTCGTTTCCGGCGCCGGTGGTCATGTGGCCGAGGAATCTCTCCTCGGCGATGCGGCCGCCCATCATCACGGTGATCGTGGACTCCAGGTACTCCTTGGTGTGCGAGTACTTGTCCTCGGCCGGAAGCTGCATCGTCACACCCAGGGCCCGGCCGCGCGGAATGATCGTCACCTTGTGCAGCGGGTCGGCGTCGGGCAGAAGCGCGGCGACCAGGGCGTGCCCCCCCTCGTGGTACGCCGTGTTGCGCTTCTCCTCCTCGGTCATGATCATGGACTTTCGCTCCGGACCCATCATGACCTTGTCCTTGGCGTACTCGAAGTCGATCATCTCGACTTTCTTCTTGTTGAAACGCGCCGCGTTCAGGGCCGCCTCGTTGACGAGGTTGGCCAGGTCCGCTCCGGAGAAGCCGGGCGTGCCCCGGGCGATGACCGAGAGGTCGACGGACTCCGCGAGCGGAGTCTGGCGCGTGTGGACCTTCAGGATCTGCTCCCGGCCGCGCAGGTCGGGCCGGTCGACGACGACGCGCCGGTCGAATCGGCCGGGCCGCAGCAGCGCCGGGTCGAGCACGTCGGGCCGGTTGGTGGCCGCGACCAGGATGACCCCTTCGTTGGTGTCGAAGCCGTCCATCTCGACGAGCAGCGCGTTCAACGTCTGCTCGCGCTCGTCGTGCCCGCCCCCGAGGCCCGCTCCCCGGTGGCGCCCGACGGCGTCGATCTCGTCAATGAAGATGATGCAGGGCGCGTTCTTCTTTCCCTGCTCGAACAGATCGCGCACGCGCGAGGCGCCCACCCCCACGAACATCTCGACGAAGTCCGAGCCCGAGATCGTGAAGAACGGGACGTTCGCTTCCCCCGCCACGGCGCGCGCGAGAAGCGTCTTGCCGGTGCCGGGAGGCCCGATCAGGAGCACCCCCTTGGGGATCTTGCCGCCGAGCTTCTGGAACTTCTGCGGGTCCTTCAGGAACTCGATGATCTCCTGCAGCTCGACCTTGGCCTCTTCGACCCCGGCCACGTCCTTGAAGGTGACCTTCTTCTGGGTCGGCGTCAGCAGCTTCGCCCGCGACTTCCCGAAGGAGAGGGCCTTGTTTCCGCCCGCCTGCATCTGGCGCATGATGACGAACCAGATCGCCACCAGCAGGATCAACGGGCCGTACATCACGAGCGCCGACACGAAGGAGGAGTCCTTGGCCGGCGTGACTTCGATGCCGACCCCTTTCTCCCGCAGGTCTTCCACGAGCTTCGGGTAGTTGGGCGCGTAGGTCTTGAACGCCGCATCGCGCTTTCCGGCCGAAGGGGCGTAGGTCCCGCGGATCTCGTCGCCGCGGATGGTCACTTTCTGGACGTGCCCCTGCGTGACCTGGTCCATGAACTGGGAGAAGGTGATCTCCTCGATGGCGGTCGTGCCCGTCTTGAACACATTCCAGGCGAGGATGATCAGGACGAGGATGACCATCCAGACGAGCAGGTTTTTGATGGTGGCGTTCAACGGGTCTTTCTCCTCAGCGGCTCGAGCGACTCGCGGTCCAGACCTTGAGCATAACGGACTTAGGCGGGAATTTATTGCCCGATCGAGATTTCGGCCACGTACGGGAGGTTGCCGTAGCGCCCCCGGTACTCCATGCCGTATCCGACGAAAGTCCCCCCCTCGGAGGTAAAGAGGGGGTAATCCACGGCCAGGTCCGTCTTGCGCTCATGAGGCTTGTCGACGATGGCCGCGATGCGCACGCTCGACACGCCGTTGCCGCGAAGCTGATCCGAGAGGTAGGTCTCGATCACCCCCGTGTTGACGACGTCCTTCAGGAGGACGACGGGCTTTCCCGCCAGGTCGAAGCCGGTCGAGAAGTCGATCTGCAGGATCTCGTCCGACCCCTCGGCGCGGCGCACGCTGATGTAGTCGACGGTGACCGGGCCCCTCATCTGCCGGGCGAGGTCGGCCGCGAAGAAGGCCGCTCCCTTGAGGATCGACAGCAGCACCACCGGCTCGTTGCGGAGGTCCTCCTCCATGCGCCGGGCGACCTCGCCGATGCGCGCGGCGATCCGCTCCGCCTCGAAGCGTCTGTCAAAGCTGGGCGCGTCCATCCTTTTTTTGCTCGGGCTGCTCCCGAAATCCTACACCCGCCGGGCGTTGGCGCGCGCCCGGTCCGGCCGCGGTGCGACGCGCAGGAGGCCTCCGCGCCGCTCGAACCGGATGCGGCGGCCCGCCTCGAAGCGGAAGTCGGCGCCCGAGGCGAGGCGATCGAGGATCTGCTCCCGCTCGGCCCCGGTGAAGGCGGGGCGGCCCGGGGCGGCGAACGGGGCGGCCGCCTCGGCGAGCGCCCGGCGCGCGAGCTCCCTCGGGCAGGCGGCCAGGAAGGCGGCGTCCGCGAGCGTGACTCCGGGGCCGCTCGAGAGGCGCGGGCGCACGCGCTCGGCGTACTCGCTCTCGAGCCGCTCCCTCTGTGCCGCATGGACGGAGGCCTCGGCCGCGAGCTCCTCGATCGCCCTGGCGGGCTCCGGCTGGCGCGCAAGCTCCCGCCGGACGCGA
>JBLMXY010000236.1:0-58414 GCA_050257975.1 Acidobacteriota bacterium | reverse complement strand
AGACCGGGCAGAAGAGAAAGGTCGAGCCCCGGTCGCTCGTGACGAAGCGCGGCGGCGCCGAGCAATCGTGACAGAGGCTGTCGGGAAAGAAACGCTTGCGGAGCTCGTCTTCGCTCATCCTCCTCACCCGCCCGGCGCCGGATGCCGGCGCGGGCGTATTATCCCGGCTCCCGAGGCTGGCGCCCAGGCCCGATGAATCGCCGCATGATCCTCTCCGCAGCCGGGTTGCTTCTCGCGCTTCTCGCGGCCGCCGTGGCCCTCCTGCTCGCCTTCGAGGACCGCTTCCTCTATTTCCCGCGGCGCGTTCTCGACGCGCGCCCCGCGGATTACGGCCTCGCGGCCGAGGAGCTCTCGCTCGAGACCGGCGACGGCGTGCGGCTCTACGGCTGGTGGATCCGCGGCCGGGGCGAGACGGCCCTGCTCTATTTTCCGGGCAACGCCGGCAACGTCAGCCACCGGCTGGACCGGGCCCGCGGCCTGGTCGAGGGCCTCGGCCTCGACGTGGTCCTCGTCGACTATCGCGGCTATGGCCGGAGCGGCGGCAAGCCGTCGGAGAAGGGCCTCTACGAGGACGGCGAGGCGATCGGGCGCGCCGCGCAGGCGCGCGGCTTCGCGGCCGACCGGATCGTCCTCTTCGGAGAGTCGCTGGGCGGCGCCGTCGCGATCGAGACCGCTCTGCGCCGACCCTGCCGCGCGCTCATTCTCGAGGCCCCGTTCCTCTCGGTCCCCGCGATGGCCAGAGCCGTCTATCCCTTTCTTCCCGCCTTTCTGGTTCGGACGCAGTTCGACAACGGCGCCAAGATCGGCCGGATCTCCGTCCCCAAGCTCATCGTCCAGGCCGAGCGGGACGAGGTCGTTCCTCCCGCCCAGAGCCGGCGCCTCTTCGATCTCGCCCCGGCGCCGAAGGAATACTTCGTGATTCCCGGCGCCGGCCACAACGATTCGTATCTGGTCGGAGGAAAGCCTTACCTCGATGTCTGGCGGCGTTTCCTGGAGGGAGCCGCATCGGGCGCAAGGACGCGGGCGTGAGCGCGTCGCAGACGCGGGCCGTCCTCACCCATCTCTACGACGCCCTCGCGCGCCGCGACGGCGCCGCGATGGCCGCGCTCTACGCTCCCGATGCGACTTTCGAAGATCCGGTGTTTCGTCTCCGCGGGCGGCAGATCGGCCAGATGTGGATCGCGCTGACGCGCCGGGCGAAGGACCTCGGAATCTCCTACACGATCACGCAGTCGGAATCCGGCCGCGGGGCGGTCGAGTGCACGGCCCGGTATCTCTTCGGGGGCCGGCACCCCGTCGTCAATCGGATTCTCTCGGACATCGAGATCGAGGAGGGCCTGATCGTGCGGCAGCGAGACCGCTTCGACTTCCCCCGCTGGGCCGCGCAGGCGCTCGGCCTGCCGGGGCGCCTCTTCGGCCGCTTCTCCTGGTTCCGCAAAGCCGTGTCGCGGCGGGCGATGCGCTCCCTGGGCCTGCGACCGCACCATGATCCGCCCGCTCCGACGCGCCTCGACGCCGTCGTGAGGACTCCTCGGCTGGTGTAGGCTCCGCGCGACTCCCGCGGAGGACGAGATGAGGCGAAGACTTCCGGCGCTCGCACTGTTGCTGCTCGCGTGCCCGGTTGCGGCACAGACCCCTCCCTTCGGCCCCGAGTTCGTCGTCAACGCCTCGACCACGGCAAACCAGGCGCTCCCCGCGGTCGCCATGGCCCAGGAGGGCAACTTCGTCGTCGCCTGGCAGAGCGACGCGGGACCGTACCTGGGAGAAGACATCTTCGCCCGCCGCTTCGACGTCTTCGGCGCTCCGCTCGGAGGCGACATCGCGGTCAACACGTACGTCACGGACCGGCAGAGACACCCGGACGTCGCAACCGTCGGCGCCGGGTCCTTCGTGGTGGTCTGGGACAGCCTGAATCAGGAGCCGCCTCCGTCGCCCGGCGTGTTCTCCTTCGGCGGCATCTACGGACAGCGGTTCGACGCCGCCGGCGTCGCTCAGGGCGCGGAGTTCCACGTGAACACCACGGAAGCAGGCAACCAGTTTTACCCGTCCGCGTCCCGCAACGGCTCGGGAGATTTCGTCGTCGCCTGGACGAGCCCCAACGGCGCCTACCACCAGCGTTATGACTTCGCGGGAACGCCCCAGGGCTCCGAGTTCCAACCGCCGCCCGGGAAGACGCCGGGCTCACCGCCCGATGTGGCGATCGATCCCGCGGGAAACTTCGTCGTCGTCTGGAGTGAAGGCTACGACCGCGACGGTTCGGGCTTCGGGATCTTCGCCCAGGTCTTCGACGATGCCGGGTTGGCGAAGGGCCCCGCCTTGCAAGTCAACACCTACACGACCGGCGATCAAGCCTTCCCGAGGGTCGCGATCGCCGGGGGCGGCTTCGTCGTGGTCTGGTCGAGCTCGGGCCAGGACGGCGATGGCAACGGCGTCTTCGGGCGGCGCTTCAACCTGCTGGGCGCTCCTGTGGGCGACGAGTTCCTGGTCACCACCGCCACCTCGGGAGCTCAGGGCTACCCCGACATCGCATCGGACTTCTCGAACTTCGTGGTCGTCTGGCAGCAGCCGTCGGGCATCTTCGGTCAGAGTTTCGATTCCAACGGCCGCCGCGTTGGCAGCGAATTCCCGGTGAGCGACGGCACCTCCTCCAGCCAGGGCCTTGCCAAAGCGGCATTGAGCCCTTCGGGCACGGGCAACCTGGTCGTCGCCTGGACGCGCGCCGACGGCGACGGGGACGGGGCCGGTGTGATCGGACGGCGTCTGGAAACGCGAATGGCGGCCCCGATGCGTGTGGACGAGCCGGCGCCCGGCCCTTCGCTTCGCTTCCCGGCGAGCAGCAACGGCAACGGCGTCCTGGAGCCGGGCGAGACCGTCTCGGTCGAGCCGTCGTGGACGAACAGGCTTCAGACGGGCAGCCCTCTGGCGATTACCGCGACGGCCTCCGCGCTCACCGGGCCGCCCGGGGGCGCCTACACACTGGACGACACGTCGGCGGACTATGGTTCCGTCGGCTTCGGAGCGAGCGCCGACTGCCGCACGGCGACAGCCAACTGTTACCAGGTGACCGTCTCCGGGTCTCCCCGGCCAGCCACGCACTGGGACGCCTCGTTCCGAGAGGATCTGAGCATCGGTTTCGCGAAGAACTGGCGGCTCCACGTCGGCGGCAGCTTCACGGACGTTCCGGGGACGAACCCCTTCTACAAGAAGATCGAGACGCTGCTCCACAACGGAATCACCGCCGGCTGCGCGCCCACTTCCTACTGCCCGTCGGACCCGGTCTCGCGCGGTCAGATGTCGCTCTTCGTCGCGCGCGGGATCGCCGGGAACCCCGTCGCGATTCCGGCGCAGGGCAGCGTCGGCGGCAACCCCTACAACTGCGGGGCGGGAGGCGTTTCGCTCTTTTCCGACGTCGCTCCGACGGACGTCTTCTGCAAGAGCGTGCACTACATCGCCGCGCGCAAGGTCACGCTCGGGTGCTCGGCGACCGCGTACTGCCCGGGCGAGACGGTGACGCGCCGTCAGATGGCGGCGTTCGTCGCCAAGGCGATCCCGCCGCCGCCGACCGCCATCGTCGTGCCGATCGCCTACGGCCCGGATCCGGTGACGGGGCGCTCCTACTCCTGTGAGGTCGGTAACTCCAACACCTTCTTCACCGACGTGCCGGCGTCGGACCCCTTCTGCAAGCACGTCCACTTCCTCTGGGCCAGGGGGATCATCGCCGGCTGCGGCGCAACGCTCTACTGCCCCGACGACGCGGTGACTCGCGAGGCCATGGCGAAATTCCTGTCCAACGCCTTCGCCCTCGAGCTCTACGGCCCATGATCCCCGCCTGCGACGACATGCGGAGAACTTCGTCGCAAGCGGTTTCGAAGGAGATCGAGATGAAACTCTGTGTTCCTCCTCTCGCTCTGGCGGTCCTGCTCGCGGCGCTCCCGGTGGCGGCTCAGGATCGCGCTCCGACGCCCGCCTCTTCCTCCGGATCGGAGAAGGCCAGAGAGACCAAAGAGAAGAAGGGTGAGGAGAGCGTCAAGGAAGAGAAGCCCTCGGTGACCCACCATCAGGTCACGCTCGCCGGCAAGCCCTTCGCCTACACCGCCACGGCCGGCTACATGCCGATGAAGGACGAGAACGGGAAGCTGAAGGCGAACATCTTCTACGTGGCCTACACCCGGGACGGCGCCGCGCCTCGCCGCCCGGTCACGTTCGCCTTCAACGGCGGGCCGGGATCTTCCTCGGTCTGGCTTCACCTGGGCGCTCTCGGGCCCCGGCGCGTTTTCATGACCGACGAGGGGTGGGCTCCGCCTCCACCTTACCGCCTGGTTGACAACGAACAGACGTGGCTCGCCTGGACGGACCTCGTCTTCATCGATCCCGTGACGACGGGCTTCTCCCGCCCTGCCGAGGGAGAGAAACCGGAGCAGTTCCACGGCGTGGAGGGCGACATCCATTCGGTCGGAGACTTCATCCGGCTCTGGACCACGCGCAACGGCCGCTGGGGCGCTCCGAAGTTCCTGGCCGGCGAGAGCTACGGGACGACGCGCGCGGCCGGCCTCTCGGGGTATCTCCAGGATCGCTACGGGATGTACCTGAACGGGATCGTTCTGATCTCCTCGATCCTCAACTTCCAGACGGCCCGCTTCGACGCCGGAAACGACCTCCCCTTCGTCCTCTTTCTCCCGACCTACACGACCACGGCCTGGTACCACAGGAAACTGCCGGCGGACCTGCAGGCGGACCGCGCCAAAGCCGTGGCGGAATCGGAGACCTTCGCCTCGAACGAGTACTCGCTGGCGCTCATGAAGGGCGGCCGCCTGTCCGGCGCCGAGCGGCAGGCGATCGTGCAGAAGCTCGCGCGGCTGACGGGGCTCTCCCCCTCCGTGATCGAGGAGAACGACCTGCGGGTGGACCTGCAGACCTTCAACCGCGAGCTTCTCCGCTCCGAGCACAAGATCGTCGGCCGCCTCGACAGTCGGTTTACGGTCGTGGGCCGCGCCTCCGGGAACCGCGACTTCGGCTCCGATCCGAGCTACGCCGCGATCTACGGCGTCTACACCGCCATGCTGAACGACTACGTGCGTTCGGAGCTCGAGTACGAGAGCGACCTGCCCTACGAGATCCTGACCAGCCGGGTCCGCCCGTGGAACTACGCGCCCTACGAGAACCAGTACGTCAACGTCGCGGAGACGCTAAGGCGCGCCATCGTCCAGAATCCCGCCCTCAAGGTCCTCTTCGCCGCCGGCTACTACGACTTCGCGACACCCTACTTCGCCGCCGAGTACACGATCGAGCACCTGGGCCTCGACCCGGCTCTGCGCAAGAACGTCCAGCTCGACCACTTCGACGCCGGGCACATGATGTACATCCACAAGCCCTCGCTCGAGAAGCTCGCCGGGGACGTGGCGGCGTTCTACCGCGCCGCGGCGCCCGCGCCTTAATTGAACCTGTCATCCCGAGCTCGGCAGGCCCGAGCCGGGCGGGCCGGCTACCCGATCGCTTTCGCGATCGCGAACGCCGCGGCGGCCGCGATTCCGCCGACGAGCGCCGTCTGCCAGGCGCTGCGCAGAGGCTTCTTCACCGTGTAGCGCCCCTTGACGTATCCGAAGACGAGCAAGGCCAGCAGCGTCAGCGCGACCGAGCCGAGCAGCGCGCTCTGCATCGGGTGCAGGAAGAAGTACGGGCACAGCGGGATCAGGCCTCCCGCGACGTAGGACAGCGCGATGGTCAGGGCGCTCGACAGGGCGCGCCGCGGGTCCGGCCTCTCGAGGCCCAGCTCGAAGCGCATCATGAATTCCACCCATCGCTTTCGATCCTTGCGCAGCGCGTGCGCGGCGTCCACCGCGCTCTTGTGGGGCAGTCCGTACTGCTCGAAGACCTCGACGACTTCCTTCGTTTCCTCGGCCGGCATCTCGAAGGTCTCCCGGTTCTCGCGCGCGAGCTCCGAGGCGTAGTGCTCCGCGTCGGTGCGCGCCGCGAGATACCCGCCGAGGCCCATCGCGATCGATCCCGCCGCAATCTCGGCGAGGCCCGCCGTGATGACGACGCGCGTCGAGTCCACGGCTCCCGAAAGGCCCGCCGCGAGCGCGAACGGAACCGTCAGGCCGTCGGACATGCCGATGACGACGTCGCGGATGCGCTCCGAGGCGGTGAAGTGCTTTTCGACGTGGGGAGTCTGCGGCATGGGCCCTCCGCGTCAGTTGACGGTCTCTTCCTCCTCCGACACGTCCGAAGGCGTGGCCGAAGCGTGGTGGTGCACCAGGAACCAGTGTCCGTCGCGCCGGAAGAAGACGTTGGTCGCCTGCATGCGCGCCGCCGCCTCGTCGTCGCCGATGCCGAACGGCCGGATGACCTCGACGCAGGCTACGAACGCAACGTCGCCGCCCACGCTGACGCGGAGGTCCTCGCAGGCGACCGTCCAGGCTCGAGAGTTGGCGAAGATGTTCTCCCAGGACCGGCGGACCTCGGGCCACCCGTCCAGACGGTGCCACCCCGGGTGCACGCAGGTCACGCCGTCCTCGTGCAGCCACACCGCGTCCATGTGGGTGAGGTCGCGCGCCTCGAGCGCGCGATAGAAGGCGAGGTTCGCGGCCTCGACGGCGGTCTCCTCCGGTGAAGCCATGGGGTGAGGATTCTATCCGCGGGCCGGCCGGCTACTCGCGCGGGATCCGCGCGAGATCGACATTTCCCCCCGAAACGATGGCCACGACCGCGGCGCCCGATGCAGCGCGGACCTTTCCCGCCGCCAGCGCGGCCGTGGCCGCCGCGCCCGCTCCTTCGACGTAGAGCTTGGCGCGCGTCAGGAGCAGGCGCATCGCCTCGACGATCTCCTCTTCGGTCACCGAGAGGACCTCGTCGACCGCCTGCCGCGCGATCTCGAGCGGGAGCGCTCCGACGAACGGAGGGGTCAGGCCGTCCGCCAGCGTGTCGTGCGGCCGCTCGACCGGCACCGGCTTTCCCGCCGCGAGCGCGGGCGCAAGGCCCGGTCCGGCCTCGAGCTCCACGGCGATCAGGCGCGCCGCCGGCCGGATCTGCTTGACGGCCGAAGCGACGCCGCCGAGCAGCCCTCCTCCACCCACCGGAACGACGACGACGGCCGCCTCCGGAAGGTCTTCGAGGATCTCGAGCCCGGTCGTCCCGGCGCCCGCCAGCACCGCGGGATCGTCGAAGGGGTGCACGAAGGTCAACCCGCGTGCGTCCTTCACCTCGTTCAACTTGTCGAAGAGCGTCGGCCGGTCGTCGTGGAAGACGATCTCGGCGCCGTAGCCCCTCACGGCCTCGATCTTCGTGCGGGGGGCGTCGGCCGGCATGACGACGGTCGCCGAAGCCCCCGCCGCGCGCGCGGCCCACGCCACCGCCTGAGCGTGGTTGCCCGCCGACACCGTCACGAGACCCCGTTCCCGCTCCTCCCGCGAAAGCGAAAGGATCTTGTTCAGGGCCCCGCGCGGCTTGAACGACCCGGTCTTCTGAAAGACCTCGCATTTCAGGTACAGGCGCGCCCCGCCGCAGCGCTCTCCGATTGCGGAGGCGGACAGCAGCGGCGTGCGGTGCACCCTTCCGGCGATGCGACCCGCCGCGGCGCGGATCTCGTCGAGCGCGATCATGGCGCGCGAGCTTACCCCCGTTCCGGACGGATAATCCGGCGCGGGAGGAGACATGACGCGATTGGCGAAGGCGATTGCGGTCCTGGCGTTGCTTGCCTTCTTCGGCCCGATGAGCTCGAGCGCTCGGGGCACGGAGCCTCCGGCGGATGCGGCGCTGCTGCTCCTTCCACAGGGCAGCGCGAGCCCGCGGATCACGGGGAAGAAGCCGGTCGCGCGCATCTGGCGCGGGCGAACCCTCACTTCGAAGGCGGACGAGTACCAGGCGTATCTCTTCGCCTCGGGAATCTCCCGCGTCCGGCAAACGCCGGGCAACCTCGGCGTCACGGTCCTGCGCCGCGCCGACGGCAAGGAGACCGAGTTTCTGGTCATCTCGATCTGGGAGTCGATCGAGGCGGTCAAGCGCTTCGCCGGCAAGGACTACCAGAAGGCCGTGATCCTCGACCGCGACCGGGAGTACCTGCTCGAGGTCGAGCCCCACGTCCGCCACTACGAGATCGAGAAGGAGGAACGCAGGCGGCCATAGGCGTCTACTTCGGGACGGCTCTCCGTCTCGCCTTGATCAGCACCGCGATCTCGTCGTTTCGCGGATTGACGAAATCGAGCCGGATGCGCCCGTCGGGCGTCTCCGAGACCGTGGCGGGAATCGCGCTCGCCGTCAGAAACCAGCCCGCGGGCAGAACGACGGCGTTGTGGGGCCGGCCGAAGCTGCGGTCGAAGACGAGCTCGTCGCCGGCGAGCCGGTAGCTCTTCTCGTCCGTATAGGTCTCCGAGATCCGCAGCCGCAGCGAGCGGCCCTTCGGGACGGCCGGAAAGCGGATGACCACGGCCTCCGAATCCGGCGCGACCGGCTCGCCGATGTCGACTCCGGCGCGCGCGATCTCCTCTCCGCGCAGCGTCGAGGCTTCGAGCTTCTCCCCCGTGTCGAGAGCGACGGCCGAGGGGCGGGAGGAGCGGCTTCCCCTGCGCACGACGTTGACGTACTTGTCCACTCCCGGTCGCGACTCGGTGTAGTCGTGGTAGAGGTCGAAGGAGTGGGTTTCCGGCTGCTGCAGGAAGTAGACGATGTCGCGGTCCTGATGCGCGCGCTCCTCCAGCCGCTCGTCTCGCGCGTGCTGCGCCAGCAGGCTCGACCCGGCGGCAACGAAGAGCGCCGCGGCGGCGGAGGCCCTCCTCAAGACGGCAGCCTCCGCGCCCGCACGGTCAGGGAGGCGTCGTCGGGGCCGGCGTTGAGAAAGCTGATCATCACCCGGCCGCCTTCCGTCAGCACCTGCGAGGGAACGTTGCAGGACACGAGCTCGTAGCCGGCGGGCAGGACGACTCCATTGCGCCGGATGCCGAGCGAGCGCGTGAAGACGACCGTCCCGCCCTGCGCGAAGTAGCTCTTCGGGTCCCGGTAGGTCTTCTCGATCAGAAGGCGCACCTGGCCGCCGCCCTGCGGCACGGGCCGCGGAAGGTGGATCCGGATGTAGTCGACGCCCGCCTCGGCGTCCGCAAGCCCCGAGCGCCGGGCCTCCTCCGATGAGACGACCTCGAAGCGCAGCTCCTCCCCGCTCATGCGGTCGGTCACGCGCTCGCCGCTCGCGACACTGCCCTTCCGGATGGGGTTGAAGTAGAGCGTCGCCCCCGGCGCGATCGCGGTGACCTCGTAGAGGATGTGGAACTGCGAGGACTCGGGCGCGAGCAGCTCGTAGCGCGTGTACTCGTCGGCGTCGACCGGGGGCGCGGGAGCCGCCGGCGCCGCGACCGGCGCCGGAGCCGCCGAGCCGCAGCCGAGGGCGAGAGACGCCACCAGGAGGGCGAGCCGGCGCATGGTCGGCCGGGAGTATACCGGGCCGACTAGAATCCCGCCGTCTCGAGGGGAGGTTCGAAATTGAAGTCCTCGTCGGCCATCCTTCTCGCCTTCCTGCCGCTTGCCGCCTTCGCGCAGGAGCCCACGCAGGCGAGGCCCCGCGTCCAGACGCTGCGCCCGGAGATCGTCGGGCAGCACGGCATCGTCGCCGCCGGGCGGCACTACACCGTCGAGGCCGGAATGCGCATCCTGCACGCCGGCGGCAACGCCGTGGACGCCGGGGTCGCCTCGGTCTTCGCGGCCTCGGTGGTCGAGATCTCTCACTTCGGATTCGGCGGCGAATGCCCGACGATGATCTACGACGCGAAGGCCCGGAAGGTCGTCGTCGTCAACGGGCAGGGCCCGGCGCCGAAGGCCGCGACGCGCGCGCTCTTCGAGGCGAAGGGAATGGTGGACGGAAACGGCCCGCTCGCGGCGACGATCCCGGCCGTGATGGACACGATGGCGATCGCGCTCGCGGAGTACGGCACGATGCGGCTCGAACAGGTCATGGAGCCCGCGATCGAGCTCGCCGACGGCTTCCCGATGTATGGGTACCTGCACGACCTGATGGTTCGCGAGCGCAGGGCGACCGAGCGCTGGGAGTGGTCGAAGAAGACCTACTACCCGGCCGGCCGCGCGGCCGAAGTGGGCGAGATCTTCCGCCAGCCGAACCTCGCGCGCACCCTTCGCGCGATCGTCGAAGCCGAGCGTCGCGCCTTCGAGAAGACCCGGGACCGGAAGGGCGCGATCCGCGCCGGCCGCGACGCCTTCTATCGGGGGGACATCGCCCGGCGGATCGTCGAGGCCGACCGCGCGGCCGGCGGCGTCTTCGCGTACGAGGACCTGGCCGGCTACCACGGGCGCGTCGAGGAGCCGGTGACGACGTCCTTCCGGGGCTACGACGTCTTCAAGGCGGGCCCGTGGGACCAGGGGCCGGTGCTGCTTCAGACGCTCAATCTGCTCGAGGGGTTCGACCTTGCGGCGATGGGGCGCGACTCGCCCGACTACGTCCACACCGTGCACGAGGCGATCAAGCTCGCCTACGCCGACCGCAACGCCTTCTACGGGGACCCGGACTTCGTGAAGGTGCCGATCCGGGGACTGCTGTCGAAGGAGTACGCGGCCCTGCGCCGCCGCGGGATCGGAGCCCGCGCCTCGCTCGAGCAGCGGCCGGGAGATCCCTTCGCGTTCGATCCGGGAACCCCGCGCCCGGCGGTCCGCTACGTTCCGCACGCGCAGCCCGCGGCCTCGGGCCGCCCGTCCGGCGACACGACGGCCGTGGACGTCGTGGACGCGCAGGGCAACCTCTTCTCGTCGACGCCCAGCTCCGGCTGGATCCTCGGGGGCGCCTTCATCGCCGGCGACACCGGCGTCCCCCTCTCCAACCGGATGCAGGTCTTCGACCTCGATCCCGCGAGCCCCAACGCTCTGGAAGGCGGGAAGCGGCCGCGCACGACGCTGACGCCGACGATCGTCCTGAAGGACGGCAAGCCCTTCCTCGCGATCTCGACGCCGGGCGGGGACAGCCAGGACCAGCAGATCTTGAACGTCTTGCTCAACCTGCTCGTCTTCGGCATGGACCTCCAGGAGGCGCTCGAGGCGCCGCGTTTCAACTCGCTCCACCCGTTCGGCTCCTTCGACGATCACCGCAGTTTCCCCGGCGTCCTCGAGATCGAGGATCGCTTTCCCGCCGCGACACTCGAGGAGCTGCGGCGGCGCGGGCACGAGCTTCACGTTCTTTCCGCCTACGGCATGGCGACCGGTGTCGTGGCGGCGGGCGTCGACCCGCGCGCCGGGACGCTGCGCGGCGGGGCCGACGTCCGGCGCGAGCGGTACGCGTTCGGCTGGTAGAGGGAATCGGACCCCTCGATGGCGCAGGGTCTTTCGATCGAGGCGATGGTCCCCGGCGACTGGGAGGAGGTCCACCGCATCTACCGGGAAGGAATCGCGACCGGCAACGCGACCTTCGAGACGCAGGCGCCCCCCTGGGACAAGTGGGACGCCGCGCACCGGCCGACGCCGCGGCTGGTCGCCCGCGGCGCCGGCGAGCTGCTCGGCTGGGCGGCGCTCTCCCCCGTCTCGGCGCGCGCGGTGTACGCCGGCGTGGCGGAGGTCAGCGTCTACGTCGCCGCGCCGGCGCGGGGCCGCGGCGTCGGGCGGGCCTTGCTCGCGGAGCTCATCCGCCAATCGGAACAGGACGGCCTCTGGACGCTCCAGGCGGGAATCTTTCCCGAGAACGAGGCCTCGATCGCGCTCCACCGGCGGTGCGGCTTCCGCATCGTCGGAGTCCGCAAGCGCCTGGGGCGGCTCGACGGCGTCTGGCGCGACGTGATGCTGCTCGAGAGGCGAAGCGATACAGTCGGCGCTTCCGAAGGGAGGGAGCAATGAGCCGTCGGGCCCGATCCGGTTCCACGATCGATCGCAGGACGTTCTTTCGTTACGGCGTGGCCGGCGGCGCGGCGATCGCCGTCGCCGGGTCGGCCGCGAAGGCCGCCTCGGCCGCCGCCTCCCCCCCGCCCGAGACGCCTGCCGCCGGATCGTTCGATCTCGAGGAGGCGACGATCGCCGACCTTCAGAAGCGCATGGAGTCGGGCCGGGAGACCGCGCGGTCGCTGACGGAGAAGTACCTCGCCCGCATCGACGCCCTCGACCGGAAGGGCCCGACTCTGCGCGCCGTGCTCGAGACGAACCCCGACGCGCTGTCGATCGCCGACACCCTCGACGCCGAGCGCACGGCGGGGAAGGTGCGTGGACCGCTCCACGGCATCCCGATCCTCGTGAAGGACAACATTTCGACCGCCGACCGCATGACGACGACCGCGGGCTCGCTCGCGCTCGAAGGCTCGATCCCGGCCAGCGACTCCTTCGCCGCCCGGCGGCTGCGCCAGGCCGGAGCGATCCTGCTCGGCAAGGCGAACCTCTCCGAGTGGGCGAACTTCCGCTCGACGCACTCCTCCTCCGGCTGGAGCGGACGCGGCGGCCAGTGCCGCAATCCGTACTCGCTCGACCGCAACCCCTCGGGCTCTTCTTCGGGGTCCGGCGCCGCCGCCGCGGCGAGCCTCTGCGCGGCCGCGGTCGGCACCGAGACGGACGGCTCGATCGTCTCCCCCTCGAACAACTGCGGCCTGGTCGGCATCAAGCCCACCCTGGGTCTGGTCAGCCGATCGGGCATCGTGCCGATCGCGCACAGCCAGGACACCGCGGGCCCCATGTGCCGCACCGTCGCCGACGCGGCCGTCCTGCTCGCGGCGCTCTCCGGCGTGGATCCCGCCGACGCCGTCACCAGGGAGGGCGCCCGGAACGCGGCTTCGGACTACGCGAAGGATCTCGACCCGAAGGGGCTTGCCGGCGCGCGCATCGGCGTCCCGCGCAAGGCGCTCTTCGGCCAGAGCGCCGCCGCCGACCGCGTCGTCGAGGCGGCGCTGGCCGAGATGAAGCGGCAGGGCGCGGTCCTCGTGGATCCGGTGGAGCTGACCCCCGCGAGCGACATCGGGGACAGCGAGTTCGACGTGCTGCTCTACGAGTTCAAGGCGGACTTGAACGCCTACCTCGCCGCGCTCGGGCCGCGCAGCCGGCACAAGACGCTCAAGGAACTGATCGACTTCAACGAGAAGAATCGCGACCGGGAGATGCCGTACTTCGGGCAGGAGATCTTCGAGAAGGCGGAGAAGAAGGGGCCCCTGACCGAGAAGGCCTATCTCGACGCGCTCGAGAAGGGCCGGCGCCTCTCTCGCAAGGACGGCATCGACAAGACCATGGACGCACACAAGCTCGACGCGCTGGCGGCGCCGACCAGCGGCCCCGCCACGCTGATCGACCTCGTCAACGGGGACTACGGCGTCGGCGGGTCCTCGACCCTCCCGGCCGTCGCCGGGTATCCGCACATCACCGTTCCCGCCGGATGGGCCTGGGGGCTCCCGGTCGGCATCTCGTTCTTCGGCCGCGCGTGGAGCGAGCCGACGCTCGTCCGGATCGCCTACGCCTTCGAGCAGGCGACCCGGCAGCGCAAGCCGCCTCGCTTCCTTCCGACAGCCGACCTCACCCGGGAGGCGTAGCGATGCCGGAGCCCGCGAATCCGCCCGAGACCGCCGGCGCCGAACTTCGCCGCGCCGTCGAGGATGCCCTGCCGGCACTGAGCGCCGTCTCCGAGGCGGAAAGCGCCGTGCCCCGCGGTCCGGGCAAGTGGTCGCCCCGGGAGATCATCGGCCACCTGATCGACTCGGCGTCCAACAATCACCAGCGGTTCGTCCGGGCGAGGTTCCAGGAGGATCTCGTCTTTCCCGGATACGCGCAGGACGACTGGGTCCGCAACCAGAATTACCGCAGCGCACCCTGGGCGGAGCTGCTCGAGCTGTGGCGTCTCTACAACCTGCACCTCGCCCGGGTGATGGATGCGGTTCCGCAGGAGGCCCGGCGGCGCGAGACGCGGCGCCACAACTTCCACTCGATCGCGTTCCACGAGGTCCCCGAAGGAGAGCCGGCGACGCTCGAATACCTGATGCGCGACTACGTCGCGCACCTGCGGCACCATCTGGCGCAGATCGCGCGGCGGTGAGCGGCGCGCGAGCCGCTACCGCACTGTGGGGGCGAGTTCGTTCTTGACCACGGCGCCGCCCTTCATCACGAAGCCGACGCTCTCCAGGGCCCGGACGTCGGCGAGCGGGTCGCCCGACACGGCGATCAGGTCCGCGAGCTTGCCGGCCTCGACCGATCCGATCCGGTCCTTCCAGCCGGCGAGCTCCGCGGCGTTGGCCGTCGCGGCCTGGATCGCCTGCATGGGCGTCATTCCGTACCGAACCATGTAGGCGAACTGCTTCGCGTTGTCGCCGTGGGGGTAGACGCCCCCGTCCGTGCCGAAGGCCATCTTCACGCCTGCCTGGACGGCCTTCCGGAAGTTCTCGCGCTGGAGCCGGCCGAGCTGCTTCTCCTTCTCGATCGACTCGGGCAACATCCCGACCTTCGCGCCCTGCTGCAGGATGTAGTCGTCGTTGTAGATGTCCATGACGAGGAACGTCCCGTGCTCGCGCGCCATGCGGATCCCTTCGTCGTCGATCAGGCTCGCGTGCTCCACGGAGTCGACGCCGGCCGCGATCGCTTCCTTGATCGACTGCGTGCCGTGGGCGTGCGCGGCGACCTTGCGACCGAGCCGGTGCGCCTCCTCGACGAGCGCCTTCATTTCCTCGGGCGAATACTGCGCCGTCCCCGGTTGATCGCCCTTGGACAGCACGCCGCCGCTCGCGCAGATCTTGATCAGGTCGGCGCCGTACTTGACCACTTCCCGGACCTTCGCGCGCGCCTCCCAGGGGCCGTCGGCGACGCCGGCCTCCCGGAAGTGAAACTCCGAGGGAAGCAGGTTGTTGTCGCAGTGCCCGCCGGTGATTCCGAGGGCCGGGCCCGAGACCAGCAGGCGCGGCCCGGGGATCTCCCCGGCGTCGATCGCGTCGCGCAGCGCGACGTCGGAGAAGCCGCCGGCGCCGACGTTGCGCGCGGCGGTGAAGCCCGCGCGAAGGGTGCGCGCCGCGTTGGACGCGCCGTGGAGCGTCTCGCGCGGCACCGACACGGCGAGACCCTGATAACCGAGGTTTTCCGGAACCAGGGTCAGATGATCGTGCATGTCGATCAGGCCCGGCAGGATCGTCGCGCTCCCGAGATCGATGACGCGCGCGCCGGACGGGATCGCGACGCCGGAGCCGGCCGCGACGATCCGGTCGTTCTCGATCAGGACGACGGCGGGAGCGATCGGCCGGTCGCTGCGGCCGTCGATCAGGCGCGCGGCTTTGACGGCAAGCCGCGCGGGCGCATCCGCGGCGCGCAAAGGGGCCGCGGCGAGCCCGAGCAGCGCGAAGACCGCCACGAAACGCTTCATCGGCACCTCCAGAGGCGCGCCATCCTAGCAGCCCCCGCGCGCGAGCGACGACGTCAGTCGACGGAGGCGTGGGAAGGCGCGGCGGGAGCGTGCGGTTCGGGTTGGGCGTCGCGGTCCCGCCAGATCGCGAGCAGGTCCTCGGCCGAGAGCGGCCGGATGGCGGGAGCCAGAGCGTGCTCCGCCGGGATCGCGAAGTTCAGGTTCTGGCCTCCGTCGATCATGAACGTCGTGATCCCGATCAGGCCGCCCAGCTCGTCGAAGAGGCCGCCGCCGCTCGAGCCGTGCGAGATGGGGGCGGAGGTCTGGACGACGCGCTGGCCGCGGAAGTCCCGAAAGCCGGACACGAGCCCCTCCGAGAGCGTCATCTCCAGCCCCTCTGGCGCCCCGACCGAGTAGACGCGCTGCCCGATGCGAAGGCTCCCCGAGTCGCGCACGAGCGCGGCCGCCGCGGCGAGTCCGGCGATGCGCAGACGGCAAAGGTCGCGCTCGCGGTCCCGGTCGAGCACCGAAGCGGACCAGCTCGCCTCCCCCTGGCTCACCCGGATCGAGAGGCCGCCCTCGACGACGTGCGCGTTGGTCACGAGCAGGTCGCGCGCCACGGCGACCGCGCTGCCCAGAGTGCGGACGGCTCCGCGCGAGTCCTCGGTCGTGACGACGAAGAGCGAGGGAGAGACGATGCCGAAGAGCTCCTGCGCCGAGAGCCTGCGGCCCGGCAATCTCGCGGCGGCCTCCCGCTGGGCGTCGGCCAGACGGCTCGCGAGGCCTTTCGCGGCGGCGGTCGGCGCCGACGGCGTCGCGGCCGTCGAGGCGGCGGAGGATCGCGCGCGCGAGACCAGGTCCTGAGCTTTTCGCGAGAGCTGGAGGTAGACACCGAGCCCGAACAGCGCGAAGAAGAAGCCGCCGACGACCAGGGCGGCCACCTGGCCGCCCGAAAGGGACTGTCTCATCGGAAGGGCCGGCTGGCGCTGACGCCAGTAGCCGTTCAAGACGTGCTGGACGACGGCGAGGGGAACGACCGACAGGAAGGTGAGCGCCTTCCAGGGAGCGGGCGCCCAGGCGATCGCGCCGAGCGCCAGGTAGGCAACGAGAAGGCCGCCCGGCGGATAGCGCGCCGGCACCCGAGCCTCCTCCGCGTACTCCTTGATCTCCCGGAACAGGTTCAGGACGAGCACGACGTTCAGGATCGGCACGATCAGCCCGAGCGTGTGGAGGCCCGGGCTCATGTCGAGATCCCGGTCGCGCTTCAACTGCTTCCAGGTCCGGTAGAACCAGCGCACCTCGTAGAGGCCGAACGTCACGACCGCGAGGAGAACGAGCTGCCAGACGGGCTGCGCGTCCGAGTTCCCGCGGCCGTCTGCCGACGGCCCTCGCCCCGGCGGCGGCGCGACCAGCCATTCGCCGCAGTGGCGGCACTTGGCCGCGTCCGCGAGAATCTCCTCCGCGCAATAGGGACAGCGCTTCGTGCCGGCGGGGAACGGCTCGTCGAGATCGGGCAACGAGGAAATTCTAAGCCCCCGCCGACCTGCGGGAAGCCGGGTAGACTCAGGCGCAATGCCTGCGACACTCTCCGGAAAGTCCGCGATCGTGACGGGCGGGACGGGGGCCCTGGGAGGCGCCGTGGTTCGGGCGCTGCTCGAGGCCGGCGCGCGCGTCGCGGTTCCCTTCCGTAAGCCCGGCGAGCTCGAGGAGCTCCGCAGGACGGCGGCGCCCGGTCCGCAAGCGGCCCTCTCCGGCGCAATGGTCGATCTGACCGACGAGGCGGAGGTCGCGGCCGCGTTCCAGAGGTTCGCGCGGGACCAGGGGGGCCTCGACATCCTCGTCAACGCGGCGGGAGGCTTCGGCGGCGGAAAGCCGGCGCACCAGACGCCGTGGTCCCTCTGGCAGCAGCAACTGGACGTGAATCTGAAGACCGCCGTCATCGCCTCGCGCGCCGCGGCGATCCCGATGCTCGAGCGGGGCGGCGGGGCGATCGTCAACGTCTCGAGCCGTCCGGCAACCCAGAACGGGAAGAACCTGGCGGCCTACGCCGCCTCCAAGCGGGCGCTGTTGCAGCTGACCGAGGCGATGGCGGCCGAGCTCGTCGACTCCGGGATCACCGTCAACGCGATCCTGCCTTCCGTCATCGACTCGCCGGCCAACCGCGCCTCCTCGCCCGGGGTCGATTACACGCTGTGGCCGAAGCCCGAGGAGATCGCGCGCGTCATTCTCTTCCTGGTCGGGCCGGACGCGCGTCTGATCAGCGGGGCGCGCGTGCCCGTCTACGGGCGCGCGTAGGCCGGGTTCCCTCTCCCCGAGGGAGAGGGTCAGGGTGAGAGGGTCACTTTCCGACCGGGCGGGTGACCAGGGGCTCGAAGGGGCCGTTGTCGGGGCCGAAGTTGGCGGCGAGATAGGCGACGAGCTCGTCCTTCTTGTCGGGCGGCACGGCGGAGCCCCAGCCGATCATCTTGTCCACTTCCCTGGCCCACTGCTTGTCCGTGAGGCGCTGCTGGATGGCCATGCTCGCCGAGTGGCACTGGAGGCAGGAGAGGTCGGCCACGGCCTTTCCCGTGCCGGGAGGGTACGCCGCCAGCCGCGTCCCGAGCACCGGCAGCTTCACGTCGAAGTCCGCCGCCGCCGGAGGCTTCTCGCGATGCCTCTTCTTCCTGGGAGACTTCGCCGCCGAGACCGACGAAGATCCGAAGAGGAGCGCGACCGAAACGCCTGCCGCCGCGAGCCAGGACGCCCGCCCGCGGCTCTTCACGCCACGACCTCCACCTCGACCGCGTGCCAGGCGTTGAAGAGGTAGCCGCTCGGATTCCAGACGGCCTCCCTGGGCTGCACGCTCCCGCGGCTGTCGGTGGCGCGCGCGAGAAGCTTCGTCTTCCCCGCAGATCCGGGCTCCCACCGGAAGGACCACAATCTCCAGGCGTGGGGATCGTGCCGCGGATCGAGCGCGGCTTCCTTCCACGTCGTGCCGCCGTCGTCGCTCACTTCGACGCGCGCGATGTCGGGCGCGCCGGAGAAGGCGAAGCCTCGGATCACCGCGGGCGCTCCGGCTTTCGCCTGCGCCGGAGCCTCGGTGATGTTCGACTTGACGGCAAGCTCCGTCACGGGCAGCGTCTCCGCGGGCGGCACCGGGGCGCCGGGCGCGCCCGGCGTCTTCGGGAAGCGATACGCGGTCTCCATGTAGAAACCGGTCTGCGGCTCGGCCTGCGGCGAGATGCGCGTGAGCCACTTCGTCCAGTGGTCTCCCGCCCAGCCCGGCACGACCAGCCGCGCGGGGGCGCCATGCTGGGCGGGCAGCGGGACCCCGTTCATTTCCCAGGCGAGGATCCCGTCCTCGAGAACCTTTTCGATCTCGAGACTCCGGTGAAACGGAGGCACCTTCTCCGGGGGCCTGTCGCTGCCGAAGGTGTGCAGGTGCCTCGCCGTGGCCTTGAGATTCGCCTTCTCGAGAACGTCCTTGACGCGCACGCCCGTCCAGCGGGCGTTTCCGACCGCGCCGTAGCGCCATTGGACGCCGGGAACCGGAGGCGCGAAGAGGCCGCGGCCGTTGCCCGCGCACTGCAAGACGCACGTCGCCTCCGCCCGCGGCAGCCTCTTCAGGTCCGCAAGCGTCAGGGAGAGCGGCGTTTCCACCTCGCCGTCCACGGTCAGGGCCCAGCGTTTGGCGTCCGGATACATGGGGTTCCAGTGGTGGCGGACGAAGAAGAGGTCGTTCGGGGTGATGTAGGTCGTCAACGCGTCGAGAGGCGTTTCCGCGTCGATCGCGTAGCCGTTCATCTGGAGCATGCGCCGCCGTTGCCTGGAGACCGCCTCGGCCGCGGCGGCCAGAGCGGCGGAGGGAAGGAGCGCGGCCCCCCCCGCGGCCGCGAGGAACTCGCGGCGGGTCAGAGATCCGGATTTCATGCCGAGAGAAAGTGTAACCCGCCTTCCGCCTCCCGAGCGCGGATCGCGCGGCGGTCAGGACGCGGGAGACGGCGCGGCCTTCAGCTCCTCCACGATCCGGCGGTAGCCGTCCTCCCCGCGCAGCCCCTCCAGGTCCGGATCCTTCTCGATGACCGCGAGGTTCCGGAATCCCTTCTCGATCGCGGCCCGCAGCGTGGCGAGCGCGCCCTTCTTGTCACCCGTTTGCGCCTGCAGGCACGCGTAGTTGTACAGCACGAGCGCGGCGCGCTCGGGAGCGACTTCGGCGGCCAGGGACTCGCACAGGTTGGCGCGGCGGACGTCGCGGCGCCGCAGGTAGTCGCGGGGAAGATAGAAGGAGGTCTGCACGAAGAGGGCCGCCAGAATGCGCTTGGCCGAGAGCCTCTCGGCTTCCGTCGAGGCGGACTCCGCGCTGCGGCGCAGCGCGGGCAGCCGCAGGTCCTGGGCCACGCGCTGCGGCGGGATGGGATCCTCGGAGGCGAGATCGGCTTGCAGCTTGCGCAGCGTCTCGTCGAGCTGCGCGTCCTCGCGCTGCTCGAGGCGCGCCTGCCTCTCGAGCTCGAGCCGGGCCTCCCGGTCTCTCTCGAGCCGGTCGAGCGCCGCCCGGACGGCGGACACGTCCGTCATGCCGTCGAAATCGGCGCCGATCTCCCGGTACCGCTCGAGCGCCGCTCCCTTGCCGCCCGCGTTCTCGAGCACGGCGGCTTCCCCCAGGCCGCGCTCGAGCCATTCGGAAACGAGCGTCGCGTCTCGGGGCCGCGCGCCCCGTTTCATCGCCTCGAGCTCCATCCACTCGACCGCCCGCGCGGCCAAGGCGGATGGAGGCCAGTCGTGCGGCCCGTCGAAGACCGCCAGACGGTGCGTCGCGCCGAGCGACGCGAGCGTCGCGTCGAGCCGCCGCATCTCGCGGTAGTTGAAATCGCGGTTGCCGACCGTGCCGAAGTAGACGAAGGGGAGGTTGCGGGCGGGCGGCGAGTTGTCCGGGAACCCGGCCCCGCAGCCGATCACGCCGGCGATCTGGTCCTTCGCGGCGGTCCGGGCGAGCAGGCAGGCCGCGCGCGCCCCGCCCGAGAACCCCGTGGCATACACGCGCCGCGGATCGATCGAGAACCGGCCATGCGTGTCCTCCCACATCGCGCGCATGGCGCGGATGTTGGGGGCGAACGGCCCGTCGCTTTCCGAGTTGTTCGAGCTCCCGAGGATCCAGCCGTATTTCTCCGCAGCCTCGCGAAACCGCTCGGCGGCCGCCGCGCCCCGCCGCCGCGCGTCGAGCAGATAGAGGATCGGCGCCGGCTTCGCCGGGTCGTACCCGGAGGGCAGATAGGCCGCGTAGCTCTCCTCGGCGTCGGCGGCGCAGACGACGTTCGGGACGATCTGTCCGCGAGGCAGCGCCTCGGGCGCGCCGAGCGTCAGGAGAAGGAGAAGCGCGAGCATTCCGTCCGCCATGCATTCTCGCACTCGGGACGCGCGGAATGCCCGGGAATTCCCCCGCGCGCGCGGGACGTCAGGGCGCCGGGACGAACGGCTCGAATGTCGCCACGACGGGAGCGTGGTCGCTCGTTCCGTAGTCGGCGAGCACGCGGCAGCCGGAGGCCCGCGCCCCGACCGCCGCGCTCGCCAGGATGTAGTCGATCCTCCAGCCGATGTTGCGCTGGCGCAGGTTCCTCCACGGCGCCCACCACGTGAAGAGGCGGTCGTTTTCGGGATCCAGCGCCCGCGCCACGTCCACGAGGCCGCATCCGAGGATTTTCTCGAGCAGGGCGCGCTCCTCGGGCCTCTGGCCGATCGCGCCGGCCTTCCTCTCCTTGGGATGGACGTCCTGATCGGCGCGCGCGATGTTGATGTCTCCGGCGAGCACGATCGCCGAGCCCGACTCCCGCCGGTCTCTCGCGTAGCGCTCGAGCGCTTCCAGGAAGCGGATCTTGGCCGGGAAGTCCTTGCCTCCGTTGGGAACGTAGACCGACGCGACGGTGAGGCCCGGCAGATCCGCGGTCACGATCCGGTTCTCGTAGTCGAAGTCCGGGTGGCCGAAGTCGGGCCGTTCCGGAAAGACGTCCTTGCGCACGTGAAGGGAGACGCCGGAGTAGGCCCGCTCGCCGTGCCAGTAGTTCCAGTAGGGAAGCATCTCGAAGAGCGCCGCGGGCACCTGCTCCGGCGAGGCCTTGATCTCCTGAAGGCACACGACGTCGGGACGCTCGCGCTCGAGCCACTCGCGCACCTGCGCCTCGCGCGCCCGGATGCCGTTGACGTTCCAGGTGGCGACCGTCAGCGTCACGGCGCGACGAGGCTCCGGTCGATCTCCGAAAGACGGCGGCAGCCGGCGAGCGCCATCGCCAGGGCGAGCTCCTCGCGGAGCATCTCGAGCACCCGCCGCACGCCCTGCTCCCCTGCCGCCGCGAGCCCCCAGAGCTGTGGCCTGCCGACCGCGGCGGCCGAGGCGCCGAGCGCGAGGGCCTTCAGCACGTCGGTGCCGCGCCGGATCCCGCCGTCCACGATCACCGGGACCCGGCCGCCGACGGACTCGACGACCTCCTCGAGCGCCTGCGCCGTCGGGATCGAGGTGTCGAGCTGGCGTCCGCCGTGATTGGAGACCCACACGGCCGCCGCGCCTTCGTCCACCGCCCGCGCCGCGTCGTCGCCCCGGACGATCCCCTTCAACACCAGCGGCAGCGGAGACAGCCGCCGGATCCACGCGAGGTCCTTCCAGGAGAGCGAGGGCTGGTTGACCATCGAGGACAGAAGCGTTCTCCCGGCTACCGTTCTCGGGGCCTCCTCGAAGTGCGCCGCGGCGACGCCCCCGGGCATCGCGAACGGATTGCGAAGGTCGCGCTCGCGGCGCCCCAGGATCGGGACGTCCACCGTCAGGACGATGGCGCGATATCCGGCGGCGAGCGCCCGCTCGACGAGGGCTTCCGTCGCCTCGCGTTGCTCGAAACAGTAGAGCTGGAACCAGCGGGCGCCCCCTGGCGCCGCCGCCGCGACTTCTTCCAGGGGGACCGAGGACACCGTCGAAAGCGTCAGCAGCGTTCCCGCGCCGGCCGCCGCGCGCGCCGAGGCCCTCTCCCCTTCCGGATGCGCCATTCGGTGGAGCGCCGTCGGCGCGAGCAGGACCGGGAAGGAGAGCGGGACCCCGAGCAGCTCCGCCGACAGGTCCACGCGCGAGACGTCCACCAGCACCCGGTACTTGAGACGAAGCCGGGAGAATGCCTCCCGGTTGGAGCGCACGGTGATCTCGTCGTCCGCGCCGCCCGCATAGTAGTCGTAGACCGGCTTTTCGAGCCGGTCGCGCGCGATCGCCTCGAACTCCTCGACGTTGACGGGCCCGGGCACGGAACGGATTCTAGGCGGTCGGCGGGGAGCCGGGCGCTCCCGTCACGGCTGCTCGAGCCGCTCCAGCAGCTCCGCCCGCGCGGCCTCGAGCGCCTGTCGTCGGACCGGATTGACAGTCTTGCCGAGCTGCTCCTCGATTCGGGCGAGCGAGAGCCTGAGGCCCCGGATCAGCACCTCGCGCCGTGCGTCGGCGCGCCGGCCCTCGGTCGATCCGCGCTCTTGCCTCGCCTGCTCCTTCTCGGCTCCCAGGTCTTCTCCGCTCTTGCCCCACCCCCTCGCCATACCGAGAGTGTCTGAAGTCGCGGCCCGAAAGTAAAGATCGGACCGCGGTCCCCGGGCGCCGCGCGGCCGCGTGAAAGGCGCTACCGGTGGCTCCTGGGTGGCGAGCCTGGCCTGGGAGCCGGACGGGGCGCGGGCCGAGGACTCGCGCGCATGCTTCCCATCTGGCGAGCCTGGCGCTCCCGCGAGAGGCTCGACGGGGATTCCATCGGCCGCGGCTGACGCTGCGGCGCGGGGCGGACTTCGCGCGAGGGAGCGGACGGCGCGGCCGGGCCCGGAAACGGCTTCCAGTCCCTGCCGGAGTACTGCTGCCAGGTTCCGCCGGGCGCGGGCCGGTAGACGTTGCCGTCCCTGCCGGCGTAGACGTCCGAGTGAGGCGCGGGCCGAGGCGCCGGCCGCGGCGCGACGCGAGGCGGAGCAACCGGCTGACGACCGCTCGGCCCGGAAGGTGGAGCGGCAGGCCGGGTGCTCGGCCCGGAAGGCGGAGCGGCGGGCCGCGTGCCGGGCCGCGAAGGCTCGACCGGCGGCCGGCCGCCCGGCCGGGCGGGCTCAACCGGCGCCCGCGCGCCCGGCCCCGGGACGTAGCCCGGACGGGCCGGCGGCCGCACGATCGGCTGGACCACTCCCTGTCGGCGGTTGTAGACGTTGATGTGGTTGATCGTCATCCTCCGGCCGGTATGAGGGCCGCCCCAGTACGGGACATGCGGGTGCGCCCGGCCCCATCCATAGCCATACGGCCCCCACCAGGGCCGCCATGGATAGTAGCCGCCCCAGCCCCAGCCCATGCTCACTCCGAACCAGGGGTCCCACCCGATGTGGATGCCGAAGCCCCATGTCCAGGGATAGCCGAGCCAGACCGACCCGATCCACGGAGGATAGTACCAGCCGGTGCCGTAGACGACCGTGCCCCACGGCGAGTAGCACATTCCCATGTATCCCGGCGTGTAGCCGACGTAAACCTCCGAAGGGGTGTACCGATAGATGCGCACGTAGGTGACGTAGTGGATGGGGCAGGAGCTGGGGATCGTGTAGAGGACGTCCGGCACCGAGATCGCGACCTCCCAGGGGCCGACGGGCGAGCTCGACGTGAACCAGATTCCGTCCTCCACGGCGTAGTAGGTGCCCGCGTCCACCCGGATCACGGGAGTGGGAGAGTTGACCGCGTACTCGAGCGGAGTCCCCTCGATCGGCTCGAACTGCGGCTGCCCGTCGTAACTCGTCTCGAGCTTCGCCTCGTCGCGCTTGACCTCGGCCGTCTGGGGAATGCCGTTGGCGATCACGGCCTCCTTGGCCTGCGGCGTGTCGGGGACCGTGGCGAGCACGCTCGCCTTGGGCTCGTTCTCCGGGATCTTCCGGAAGTCGGCCGGAAGCTGCCTCCCGTCGACGAACTCCCACGGGCCGTCCAGGGACTTCGACCGGTACCAGCGGCCCGAGAAGGGCACGTAGTAGGTCTGGCTCGCCATCTCGAGCAGGATGTCTTCGTCCGTGTTCGAGACGTAGAGAAGCTGCGTGCCGGCGATCGGCTTCATCTGCGGCTCGCCCCTCGTCTCGATGAGCTCGGCCGGAACCGTCGAGACGCAGATCTTCGGTAGCGAGCCCTTCCGGACGAGCGCCTGGACGTCGTCGGAGGGGTTGTCGAGCAGATCGACTTGCGCCTGGCCCTCGTCGCCCGCGATCGATTGCACGACGGCAGCGGCCCCGGCAGGAGGGCCGCCCGCGAAGGACCACGGCCCGTCGAGCGAGTTTGCCTGCAGCCAGCGGTCCATCAGGGGCATGAAGTACCGGGAGCCGTCGTTGACGATCAGCGCCCGCGTGTTGACGACTCGCCGGAGAGGCTGCCCTTCGACCGGACGCAGAACCGGGTCGCCGTCGACCAGGACCAGCAGCGACGGGGTCGTGCTGTAGAAGATGCGGGGCGGGTCGTTCTTCAAAGGAACGATCGCATGCTCCCGGTCCGCCTGCGTGATGGCCAGGTTCGCCTGAACCCGGGCGAGCGAGATCGTCTTCTCGCGCCTGGCGCGTCGGCGGATGATGGCGAGGTATTCGTCGGCCTTCTCGGGCCGGCCGGGGAAGTTCGCCTCCGTCACCTCGATCTCGTCGAGGGAGACGAGCCCGGCGTCCTTGTCGATCTGCGTGTGGGCCTTGATCCAGATCACCCCGTAGGTCGTCTGCTTCCTGGCGCCCTGTCCGGCGGCCTTCGTCTCGACGGCGACGGCCGCCCGCGCCTCGAGCAGATCGTCCTGGAACCTGTCGATCTGCGGCTGGTAGATGGAGAGCGTGACGTCGCCCTCCTGAAACACGCGGGGCCAGCCGGGATCCTCGTCCCACTGCCGGGTGGGACCGGGCGCCGCGGTCGATGTCTCCTGGGCGGCGGCTCCGGAGAAAACGAGCCCGAACAGGAGAGCCAGAGCGCCCGCCGTCGTGGCCGACACGATCGTCTTCATGAGGTCCTCCGAGGGGCTTCAAACCTATCGGGGACCCGCCCACGGGGCGTGATGCGTATGCATCGGCACGCGCGGCGCGCCCGAGCGAGCGCTTGCGGCGCCTACTTCTTCTCTTCGGGCTCCAGCTTCAACGCGACCGAATTCATGCAGTAGCGCAGCCCCGTCGGCTTCGGCCCGTCCGGAAAGACGTGGCCGAGATGGCCGCCGCAGCGGCCGCACAGCACCTCCGTGCGGGCCATCCCGAGGCTGCGGTCCTCCTCGGTTTCGACGCTTTCGCCGGCGAGCGGCTCCCAGAAGCTCGGCCAGCCGGTTCCGGAGTCGAATTTCGTCTCGGAGGCGAAGAGCGGGTTGCCGCACGCGGCGCAGACGTAGGTTCCTTTCTCCTTCGCCTCGTTGTATTCGCCGCTGAAGGGGCGCTCGGTGCCCTTGCGCCGCAGGACCCGGTACTGCTCGGGCGTCAGGATCTCTCTCCACTGCTCGTCGGTCTTGTTCAGCTTGTCCATTTCCGCTCCTCGGCTCGTCGGGAGCCTCGCGCCAGCAACTCGTCTCGTCCCGCTCGGGAAGTTCCGGCGGGACCCGGCCCCTGGTTAGAGTCTCTCAAGAAAACGACAGACCGCCCCGATTCCCTCCGAGAGGTTCTCCGCCTCCGTCCTGCCGGAGCTCGCTCGCGGCTTCCAGGAATGGTCCCCATCTTCGAGCCAATGGATCGAGATGGCCGGCGAGAGGCGGTACTGCGCCACGTCCTGCCGTGTTCCGAAGGGATCGCGCGTGCCCTGCACGATGAGCGCCGGCGTCTCGAGCGTCTCCAGGTGGCTGGTCCGCAGCCGCTTCGGCTGGCCGGGGGGATGAAACGGGTATCCGAGGCAGACGACGCCGGAAACGGCGGCCTCGTCGGCGACCATGCTCGCGATCCGCCCGCCCAGCGACTTGCCGCCGATCGCGACGCGCCCGGCACCGCCGGCGAGTCCGACCGCCTCGTGCCAGCTCTGCCGCAGCACGGGCTCCCGGTCCGGCGCCCCGCGCTTGCCCCCGAGCCGGCGCGCGCGCATGTAGGGAAACTCGAACCGCGCCACGCGAAAGCCCTCCGCGGCGACTCCCCGCGCGACCCGCGTCATGAACGGCGAGTCCATCGGCGCCCCGGCGCCGTGCGCCAGGATGAAAGTGAGCGGGGCGGAGGAGGGGCCGTCGAAGAGGAAGTCGGAGAGTTCCATCGGGGGATTCTACGGGGCGAAGGGAGCCGGTTTCCGGTGCTCGGTGTCCGGTGATCGGGAGGATACCCGGGCACCCACCCGGACCCCGGACACCGGGCACCGACTCTCGTTTCCTCGTCTCGAAAACCTTCCCCTCGCTCGGCCGTATCCCTTGACATCCGACAGGAGGGGGCGGAATACTCCTGTAGACAGTCTAGGAGAGAGCCAATGAACACCGCGCCCGCCCGCAGCGACCTGCTCCAGGGAACTCTGGACGTCCTGATCCTGAAGACCCTCGCCCTGGCCCCCATGCACGGCTGGGGGATCTCCCAGCGCATTCAACAGCTCTCGGAGGACGTGCTCCAGGTCAACCAGGGATCCCTCTACCCGGCGCTCTACCGGCTGGAGGCGAAAGGATGGATCCGCTCGGAGTGGGGCAACTCGGAGAACAACCGCCGGGCGCGCTTCTACGAGCTGACCCGAACCGGCCGCCGGCAGCTCGCCGAAGAGACGGAAAGCTGGGAGCGCTTTGCAACCGCCGTCGGCCGGGTGCTCGAGGCGAGCGAAGCATGACCGCCCGTCTCGCCTCCTTCTGGCGCGCTCTCCTGCACCGACGCGCGCTCGAGCGGGAGATGGACGAGGAGATGCGCTTTCACCTCGAGATGGAGATCCAGAAGCTCGTCGCCCGGGGGCTCGACGCGCGGGCCGCCCGGACCGAAGCGCTGCGCCTCTTCGGCGGGATGGACAAGTACAAGGAAGAGAGCCGCGACGTGCGGGGGCTCGCGCGCTTCGAGACCCTCCGGCAGGACGCGCGCTACGCGCTGCGCGGCCTGCGGCGCAACCCCGGATATGCCGCCGCGGCGCTGGTGACGCTGGCGCTCGGGATCGGCGCCAACGTCGGCGTCTTCTCGGTGGTCCACGCCGTGTTCCTGCAGTCGCTCCCCTACGGCGGCGGCGACCGCCTCGTGCGCCTGCGGCAGGACGCGCCGGGCATCGACGCCGAGGACGTCCCGTTCTCCCCCAAGGAAGTGGCCGATTACGCCTCGCAGAGCGGCACGCTCTCCGGTGTGGCCGAGTACCACTCGATGTGGTTCATCCTGCTGCGCGAGCCCGAGCCCGAGCGCGTGCAGACGGGCGTCGTCTCGGCAAACTTCTTCGACCTGGTGGGGGTCAAGCCGCTGCTCGGCCGAACGTTTCTGCCCGGCGACGACGCTCCGGGAGCCGAGCCCCTCCTCGTGCTCTCCTACGACTACTGGCTGCGCAGCCACGGCGGAGACCCGAACATCATCGGCCGCACGTTCAAGATGAACGACAAGGTCCACACGGTCATCGGCGTGCTTCCGCCGATGCCGGCGTATCCGGACGACAACGACGTCTACATGCCCACCTCGGCCTGCCCCTTCCGCGGAAGCGCCGCCGCCTCCAACAGCCGCGCCAACCGCATGGTCCGGATTTTCGGCAAGCTCAAACCGGGGGCGACCCCCGGCGCCGTCCAGGCGGATCTGGCGACGATCCTCGGACGTCTCACCAGGCAGTTTCCGGGCGACTACCCCGGCCCGGAGGCTCGCGCCACGATCTCCGCCGTTCCCTTGCGGAAGGAGTTGACCGAGCGCGCGCGCCCCACCTTCTTCGTGCTGCTCGCCACCGTCGGGCTCGTGCTCCTGCTCGCCTGCGCCAACGTCGCCAACCTGACACTGGCGCGCCAGCTGCGGCGCCAGCGGGAGATCGCCCTGCGGACGGCCCTCGGCGCCGGCCGCCGCCGCCTCGCCCGGCAGATGCTGACCGAAAGCACCGTGCTCGCGCTCGGCGGCGGACTGCTCGGGGTTCTGCTCGCCAGAGGGACGCTCGGCTTGCTCGTCTCCTTCGCCTCGCGCTTCACGCCGCGGGCCTCCGAGATCCGCATCGACCTCCCGGTTCTGCTCTTCGCGCTCGGCGTCTCGGTCGCGACCGGACTCGCCTTCGGATTGATCCCATCCCTCTCCTCGGGACAGAACCTCCTCGCGGCGCTTCGAGAAGGAGGCGACCGCTCGACGACCGGAGGAGTCGCGCGGCATCGCCTGCGCAACGCGCTGATCGTCGTCCAGGTGGCCGTTTCCTTCATGCTTTTGATCGGCGCGGGACTCATGCTGCGAAGCCTCTGGAAGCTCCAGCACGTGGACCCGGGCTTCCGCACGGAGCGCGTGCTCACCACGCGCCTCGATCTGAACTTCTCCAGGTACACGGACGCGGGCAAACGGCGCGACTTCGCGCTGCGGCTTCTCGACCGGCTCTCCGGACAGCCCGGGGTCGTCTCGACGGCGATCGCCGGAACTTTTCCCTTGAACGACGCCCGCCAGCAGAACAACACCTTCCGGATCGAGGGCCGCCCGCCCGCCCGGGAGGACCTGGAGCCGCAGGCCGACTTCCAGCAGGTCAGCCCCGGCTACTTCGCGACGATCCGGGTTCCGATCCTCCGGGGGCGGGGATTCTCCGACGCCGACCGCGCCGACGCGCCGCGGGTCGCGGTGATCAACCAGACGATGGCAAGACGCTACTGGACGGCGGAGAACCCCCTGGGCAAACGCCTCTCGGTCGACAAGGGGAAGACGTGGATCGAGATCGTGGGCGTGGTCGGCGACGTCCGACAGTACTCCCTCGACCACCGCCCCACCGACCAGGCCTACGTGACCCTCGCGCAATTTCCCGCGCTCTCGGCGACCCTCCTGCTGCGCTCCGCATCGGAACCGATGGCCATGTCCCGCCTCGTGCGCGACGCGGTGCACGGCATCGATCCGGACCAGGCCGTCGACCGCTTCCGCACGCTCGAGCAGGTGCGCGAGAACGCGCTCGCCTCGCCGCGGCTGACGTCGATCCTGCTCGCCCTCTTCGCGGCGCTGGCGCTCTCGATCACCTGCGCCGGGATCGCGGGCGTCGTCGCCTTCTCCGTGGGAGAGCGCTCCCAGGAGTTCGGCATCCGGCTCGCGCTCGGCGCAAACCCTCGCCAGGTGATTCGGATGGTGCTCGCGCGGGCGATGGCGCTCGTCGGCGTCGGCCTGGCGCTCGGCTTCGTCGGGGCGCACCTGCTGGCGGGGGCCATGTCGCGCCTGCTCTTCGAAGTCAACGCGACCGACCCCCCGACCTTTCTCGCGATGTCGGCCGTTCTCGCCGGCGTCGCCGCGGCGGCGAGCTTCCTGCCCGCGCGCCGCATCACCTCCGTCGACCCGATGATCGCCATGCGCACGACCTGAAGCCGGGAGGAAAGGAGGACCAGGGAACGTGAGGAAGCTCTCCCGATTCGCCCCGCTCGCTCTCCTGCTCGTGTCGGCCGCGGCCCGCGCCGCCCTGCCGGACACGGACGCCGACAGCGCCGCCGCCCCGCCCCCGGTCGCGGCCCGGCAGCCGGCCGCCTCACGATCCGGCGCGCCGCGAAAGCAGCGTCCCGCGCGGCCCTGCCACGAGCATCGCCGCGGGGCGCGCGCCCGCGCTTCCCGGACGGCCGTCACCGCGTCCGACGCGGAGACGCGCAATGCCCGCGCCTCGGAGAAAGCCGGCGCGTAGAATTCCCGGCCGATGGCCGTCCTCGTCAACCCGCCGGCCTCCCGGCTGGGGGGAGCAGAACGCGATCCTGACCGGACGGGGAGAACGCCCCGGCGCGACCGGCTCGCCGGAAAAAAGCAAGCCCGAAGAAGATTCCCCGGGAAGGCCAGAGGTTAGACTCCCGGCCCATGACGAAGGACGAGACCGGAGACACGGGACTCTCCCGGGCGCGCATCGGCCAGATCGCCATCAACGCGCGGGACCTGCCGCGCGCCGTCGCCTTCTATCGCGACGCCCTCGGCGTCAAGTTTCTCTTCGAGGTGCCGGGCATGGCCTTCTTCGACTGCGGCGGCATCCGCCTGCTGGTCGGCACCGCGGTCGGCCCGGAGCACGATCACCCGAGCTCGGTCCTCTATTTTCGCGTGCCCGACATCCGGCACACGCACGCCGAGCTTCGCGCCCGCGGCGTCGTCTTCCTCAACGAGCCGCACTTGATCGCCCGGATGCCGGACCACGAGCTCTGGCTCGCCGAGTTTCGAGACTCGGAGGGCAACTTCCTCGCCTTGATGAGCGAAGTCCGCGCCTGATCCTATGCCGGGCTCCTCGCGCCGCGCTGGGTTAAACTGCGCCGCCCGGAACCAATCGAAATCGAACGGAGAAAGGAAGACGACATGAAGAAGACGACCGCGTCGCTGCTCGCCGGAGCGGCCGTCCTCCTGCTCGCCGCGCCGTCGCTGTCGGCCGACGAGCAGAAGGAGCAGAAGGTGGAATACAAGTGGACCATGACCCCGACCGGCCTGAAGTATCAGGACCTCAAGGAAGGGGACGGACCGAGCCCGAAGAACGGGCAGACCTGCGTGATGCACTACACCGGCTGGCTGTGGGAGAACGGCGGCAAGGGAAAGAAGTTCGACAGCTCGGTCGACCGCGGACAGCCCTTCGAGTTCAGCCTCGGAATGGGCCGCGTCATCAAGGGATGGGACCAGGGTGTGGCCACAATGAAGGTCGGCGGAAAGCGCCTGCTTCTGATCCCGCCGCAGCTCGGCTACGGCGCCCGCGGCGCGGGCGGCGTCATCCCGGGCAACGCCACGCTGCTCTTCGAAGTGGAGCTGCTCGGCATCAAGTAGCCATCCCTCGCCGGGCGAGAGGCCCTGTTTCGACCGGCCGGCGGGCGGGGACGACCCCGCCCGCCTTCAACTCGCGGCGGCCCTGCCGCGGCCGCTCGCGCTCGTGTCGGTGCCGGTCGTATTTCTCGGGCTGATCGGTTTCTCCCGCCGTCTCGCGCCGTCGAATCTGACGACTCGCGCCCTTCGACGATCTTCGCCGCCGTTGCCGGGGATCTTCGTGCAGAGGGACGCCGAGGATCTCGGCCCTTGGGCGCCGCCGCGCCGGCCTCCCCCGCGGCCGGCAGGACCGCCAGCGCGAGGACGGCGGCTGAACCCCTCACGCTTCCCCTCTCCGGGTTTTTCGAACGGTCTCGGGCCGCGGGCGGCGGCTGCGGGACCTTCGCCGCGCTCCCGCGGTCCGGTCGAGCTCGAGGACGAGATGGGCCTCGTCCACGAAGCGTCCCTCCCATTGAAGCGCCCTCTCCTCTTCTCCCCACACAAGAAATCCTGCCGCCTCGTACATTCTTCGCGCCCGGGCGGCGGCCGAGGTGACGGAGAGGTGCAGCCGCTCGACCCCCGGCCAGGCGCGCGCGCAGCCGATGGCCGCCTCGAGCAGCGCGCGCCCGACTCCCCTTCTCCGCGAGCGCGGAGCGACGTACATGCCCCAGACGTATGCCTTGTGGCGGCGCTTCGATCCGGAAGCCCGGGCGACGCCGACCATGCCCGCCAGGCTCGCTCCCTCGAAGTAGCCGAAGACGGCCTGCTCGCACTCGTCGGTTAGGGAAGCGCGAACGAAATCGAGCTCGAGACCGCGGTCATCGTCCGGCGAGGCCTCGAAGGCCAGGGGGTTTTCGCGAGCGCTTCCCGGCGAAGCGCGACGAGAGAAACCGCGTCTCGAGGATGAAGGCGCCGGATGCCCGAGACCGCGCTCAACCTGCCTCGGCCCTCCCGTGGCGGGACGAAATGCGTCTCACTCGACCCGGGCCCACGGAAGAGTCCGCCGGGCGACGAGGTTGCGCCGTCGCCTTCCGACGTTCGGAGGCGGGCTCATGGCGGGAATCGATCAGCGGCTCGGGCGGCGGGCATTCTCCTCTCGCTTGCACGGGCGTCAAAAGACCCGGGGCACCATGCGCTTGGTGGACCGGGCGTATTGCCGGTATTCCGGGTACATCTGAAGAACCAGACGCTCTTCGCACAGCATCCGGCCAATCGATCCGGCGAGCAACAGGACCCCGAAACCGGCGGCAGGCGCGGACCAGTTCGACAGGACGCCGGCCCAGCCGAACAGGCAGACGGCGGTGTAGATCGGATGCCGAATGAAGCGGTACGGGCCGGTGGTGACGAGCCCGCCCTTCGTGGGATTCGCCGCGGCGTGGAAGCTGCGCAGGCCAAATGTCAGGCGCGCCCAGACCATGAGAGCCACCGCCGCCGCCTGGACGACGACAGCGGCCGGGGAGTGGGCGAAGAGGGATCGGGTCGCGAGAAGCCCCAGCATCGCAACCACCATGAGAAAGAGCGCCGCAATCGAAAGGTTTCTGAGAATGACGTTCGCTCCGTGACGTTCGGCGCCCTGGCCCTTCAGACCTCGCACGGCATCGCCCGCGGCAGCCACCGAAGGCGGTGCCCGAGACCGGCGGCCGCGAAGGCCCGATCGACCTCGGGCCGGGATTCCGAAAAGTGCTCCCAGCCCTCGAAATGCAGGGGAACGATCGCCGCTTCCCCGAACGCCCGCGCGGCCTCCACGCCCTCCTCGGCGGTGAATGTGAGATGCCAGGGGCCGGCGGCCGAGACGCGGGCGGCTCCCATGAAGAGAAAGGCGGCGCGGACGGAGAAGCGGGTACGGACCTCTCGGACCCCCTCGTACCACACGGTGTCCCCGGACAAGTAGAGCGCGGACGCCGGGTCGTCCCGGAAGGCGAGGACGAACCCGATGACCGGGCCGCGATCGGCATGGGCGGGTCCATGTCGCGCCGGTGTCGCCGTCACGAGCAGAGCCCGGCCGTCCGGCGCAATCAACTCGATCTGCTGCCAGGGAACGAGCCCCGTCGCCTTGCCGCCCAGCCGCGAGGCACCGGCGCCGGTCGTCAGGACCCGCGCAGCCCGGGGCAGCAGGGCGCGTCCCGAGTGGTCCAGATTGTCGAAATGGTGGTCGTGGCTCAAGAGCACGGCATCGAGCGGAGCCACCGCGTCGGACGCCAGGGCCGGCTCCTGAGTCTTGCGCAGCGTATAGGTCCCTGTCGGATAAAACGTGCCCGCCGGGTCGAAGGTCGGATCGGTGAGCAACCGAAGTCCGCCCCACTCGATGAGCGCGGTCGGCCCGCCGATGTACGTCACTCGCGAAGCGGAGCCACGCGCGGCCGCCATGACCGGCGCGATTCTACGCCGGGCCCTCGCGCCCGGCGTCAGGTCGGAATCTCGGCCAGGGCCTTGAGCTTGACCATGGTGGCCCAGTTGCGCGTCGTCACGGCGTCTCCCAGGGCTCGGTTGACGGATTGGGCAAGCGGGCTCTCGATCATCCCGTTCGGGCACCACAGGTAGGCCACCCGTCGCCCGATGGCAAGCTCGTCCGGCGCCCAATCCTGTTTCGCCAGAGGCTCCAGCCGCGCCCGGTGCGCCGCCTGGCGCAGCACGGCGACGAGGAGGCGCGACGGGTCCGTCGCCACATCGAGCAAGGGGTTGTCGGCGATCGCGGCGGCGAGCTCCGCCGCGGTGAGCACCGTGACCCGTGTCGAGACGCGCAGCCGCCGCGAGATCGCCGTCTCGATTCGCGCGTCGTGCTCGCCGCGGATTCCGGATGGAGCGGTGAATGCGACGTTGCCGCTGTGGAGCAGCGTTCGGACGTCCACGTAGCCGAGGCTCTCGACGACCGCGCGCAGATCCCCCATCGCGATGCGCTTGGCTCGCCCGACATTGATGCCTCGCAACAGCGCGACCTGCCTGTGCGCCATGCCGGTCCTCCTGCGCCTCGTCCCCGCTCCCGCCGCTCGGGATCGCGCGCGAGCAGATCGCCGAAAGCCTGCTAGACCCCGAACTTCCCGTTGAGCACCGCCCCCGACATCGCTCGGCCAAGAGCGGTGAAGGTGCCCCGTTCCGCGATTTCCCTGGCCGCCTCGAGAAAGCCCGTCCAGGCGACCCGCGCGAGCGCTCCGCCCACGCTGATCCGTCGGACCCCGAGATCCGCGAGGGCGGCCACCGTGATGAAGTCCGTGCCGACGAGCACGTTCACCGGCTTCGGAGCGACGGCCGCGACGACCGTCCGGATCTCGTCGGCGGAACGGATGCCCGGCGCATACAGACAGTCGGCCCCCGCCTCGGCGTACGCGGTCAGTCGCCGGACGGTTTCGGCCAGATCGGGCCGGCCCGCGATGAACCCTTCCGATCGGCCGGTCAGCAGCACGCGGCTCCCGCTTCGGTCGATCGCCTCGCGGGCGGCCCGAATTCGCTCGACGGCGAGAGAGAAGGGATGGAGCGGCTGCGACGGATCCCCGGTCGAGTCCTCGATCGACAGACCCGCCACGCCCGTCGCCGCCGCGAGGGCGACGTTGGAGCCGACGCCCGCGGCCTCGACGGCAAATCCCCCTTCGAAGTCGGCGTTGATCGGCACGTCGACGCAGGAGGCCATCGCCCGAAGGTGGGCGAGGGCCTCCTCGAGCGTCACGCGATTGTCGGCGCGGCCGAGCGACCAGGCAAACCCGGAGCTGGTCGTCGCAAGCGCGCGGAACCCGAGCTGGGCGAGAAGCCTCGCGCTTCCCGGGTCCCAGGGGTTGGGCAGCACGAAGCAGCCGCCCTCGTGGAGCTTGCGGAAGACCCCGTAGCGGTCGAGAGCCGCGCTCATTTCCGGGAAGGGAAGGACGAAGCGGCACTCATGAGCCGGAGTCTAACGCCGCCGCCCTGCCCTCAATTCCACCGCGGGTGCCCGATCAGGACGACCAGGAAGAAGAGCACGGCCAGGAATCCCGGTATCGCGAGGATCAGGAGAACCGCCATGGCGGGCCCTTTGCGCGCTTTCGACCGAAGCCAGAGCGCGCCCCCGACGACTCCGGCGACCCCCAGGAGAAGGACCATCCACAGCAAGATGTTGAACGACGAAACCCGGCCATCGGCCAGCCCCGCCGCGAAGAAGAAGAGCGCGACGAGGGCGATCGCGGCGTCGAATCCCCAGAGGATCCAGAACTTCATTGCCCGCCGCCCCGGCGAGCTCCAGGGTCCCGGCGCGTTTCCTCCAGCTCGGTCCGGATTTCATCCGCGGCTTCGCGGCCCCGGCCATCCATGCTCACGAGCCTGAGAGAGGCCGGGACCCGACGTCCCGAATCGCGCGCTGCGGCATCCTCGCTTCCGCTCGTCAAACCGTCGACGATTCTCAGTGGGCCTGCTCGCGCGCGTATCTCGCTCGCCCGACGAGGTCCCATCTCCGTCGGCCATCGGTCGACAGCCGTGTCTCGCCCTCGAATCATCGGGATTTCCGCCGGCCCCCGTCGCTTCCTTTCGAGAGGACGCGTTCGCCGGGGCCTGACGATACTCCTCATCGAAAGCCTCGGATCGGACACTCCGGCGCTCCGGCTGGAATCCCCCGGAGCACGCGCCCGCGGGGGCCTGCGCCGCGCCGCCGGCGTGGCCCGCGACCCTACCCGTCCGAGAGCCGCCGCGCGGGCTCGGTCGAGAGGCCCCCCGCGGCGGAGACGGCTCGCAATTGCGGCCCGGCCGTGGCGACGCGCTCCGGCGCGCCGGCCCTGGCGACCTCTTCGGTCAGCGGGATCTCGATCGTCACCCGGCAGCCGCCGGCGGGTTCGTTGGCGATCTCGAAGGCGTGCCGGCCGGGATACATCGTCTCGAGGCGCTGCCGCGTGTTCCGCATGCCGATCCCGCCCGGGCGCGTGCCCGAGGCGGGGATCCCCGGCCCGTTGTCCTCGATCCGCAGCGCCAGCCGCCCCCTGCCCGCGACCGCGCGGATCCGAATGATGCCGTGCCCCCCCTCGCTCGCCATGCCGTGCTTGATGGCGTTCTCGACCAGGGGCTGCAGGAGGAAGCTCGGCACGTCGGCCAGCCGCGCGGCGGGGTCCACGTCGACGGTGACGTCCAGACGGTCGCGGAAGCGCATGCGCTCGATGCCGAGATAGAGCTCCAGGATCGAGAGCTCGCGCTCGACCGTCACGACCTGGCCGGGATCGGTCTCGAGGCTCGCGCGAAGCAGGTCTCCCAGACGCTCGACCATCCGCCGGGCGCGGAACGCGTCGGTGCCGATCAGCGTCAGGATCGAGTTCAGCGTATTGGCGAGGAAGTGGGGCCGAAGCTGCGCCTGCAGCGCGTTCAGCTTCGCCTCCGCCAGAGCGCTTCGGAACCACTCGCGCGCCTCGATCCGGCGCACGCGCAGCCGGTGGAGCAGAAGCCCCAGCAGGCCGATCGCGAGGATCGCGAGGCCGCGGAACCACGTCGTCTGGAAGAAACGCGGCTCGAGCCGGATCGGCATCGCCGCGCCGGCCTCGTTCCAAACGCCGTCCTCGTTGCATGCCATCACGCGGAACCGGTACCGGCCCGGGGGAAGATGCGCGTAATAGGCCGTGCGCCGCGCGCCCGCCTCGATCCACCGCGACTCGAGGCCCTCGAGCCGGTAGCGGAAGCGCACGGAGCCCGGGTTGGAGTAGTTGAAGGCCGTGTAGCGGAACTCGAGGTCGTTCTTTCCGGGCGGAAGCCGGACGCTTCCCCGCGCCTCGACGGGCTCGCCCCCGGAGAGGATCTCCTCGATCACGACGGAAGGCGGCACCGGGTTCAGCTCGATTCGCGCCGGATCCGCCATGGCGAGTCCCTTGAGTGTCGCGAACCAGAGCCGCCCGTCGCGGGTCCTGCAGACGCCGTGCTGCGCGTTGTTGCACTCGGCGCTGCGCATCCCGTTGGCGGTGTTGAAGGCGACGGGATGGATCCGCCTTCCCTCGCCGGCGGCCGCCGCGGCGAGCTCCGCCTGGCTCACGCGGAAGATCCCGTGGTTGCTCGTCATCCACAGGAATCCGCGCCCGTCCTCGACGATTCGCTGCACCGCGTCGTGGAAGAGCCCCTCCTTCTGCCGGTAGGTCGTGAACTTGCCGTCGCGGAAGCGCGAGAGCCCGCCCCGTGTCGCGAACCAGTAGGTGCCCTCGGAGTCCTCGTACGTCGAAATGACGATGTCGTGGGCGAGGCCGTCCCGCGTGTTGAAGGTCGTGAAGACGCCGTCGTGCAGGCGCGCCACGCCGCCGCCGAACGTCGCGATCCAGAGATCTCCGGCGCGATCGAGATAGATCGAGAAGATCTGCTCGTTCGGCAGCCCGTCCTTGACGTGATAGACGCGCAGCCTGCCGTCCTCGTATCGAGCGACCCCGTTTCCGCCGGTCCCGATCCAGAGCGCTCCCTTGGCGTCGATGCCGAGCGAGGTGATCCAGTCGCCGGGCAGCCCCTCCCCCATCCCGTAGCGCTTCACGATCCGTCCATCCCGAAATTGCGCGAGCCCGTCCCCCTGCGTGCCGACCCAGAGATCGCCGCGCCGGTCCTGCGCGATGGACAGGATGGTCGCGCCCAGGCGCGCCACGCTCTCGAAGGCCGGGCGCCCGGGGGACATCCTGTCGAGATACCCGTCGGCGGTTCCGACCCAGAGCGTGCCGCCGCGATCCTCGAAGACCGTCCAGATCTTGTCCTCGGAGAGGCCGTCGCGCCGCGTGTAGTTGACCACCCGCTGGCTCTTCAGGCGGTTCAAGCCTCCGTCATTCGTGCCGACCCAGAGGCTGCCCTCGCGGTCCCCGTAGAGCGAGAGGATCCGGTCCGAGGAGAGGCCGTTGGCGGTCGAGTAGTGGTCGAAGCGTCCTTGGTGCAGGCGGAAGAGGCCCTTGCCCGTCCCGACCCAGACGTCTCCGCGCCGGTCCCGATAGACCGCGCGAGCGGGATTCGCGGTCAGGCCGTCCTCCTCTCCGTAGAGGCGCGTCGCATCGCTCGCGACGTGAACGAGGCCGCGCCCGGTTCCCACCCACAGCCCGCCTGCGCCGTCGCCCTCGATCACGAACGGCATCCCGGGAAATCCCGACTTGATCGCTCGGATCTCGAGCTTGCCCTCGGCCAGACGCGCCAGTCCCCAGGGCAGGCCGAACCAGAGGGCGCCCGAGCCGTCCTCGTAGAGCCCCCGAACACGGCTCTGCGGGAAGCCGTCCTTCTCCGTGAGCACGGTCAGCTTTCCGTCGCGGACGTGAGCGAGGCCGGCGCTCGAGCCGATCCAGAGCGTCCCGTCCCGCGCCTCGAGGAGATCCCCGACGAGGGCGCGCTCGAGCTCCGTCCCCTCGCCCACGGCCTCGAATCGTCCGTTACGGCGCCGCGCGAGGCCCCTCAGCGTGCCGATCCAGAGGGTTCCGTCCCGGGTCTCGCAGAGCGACTGAACCCAGTCGTCCTTGAGAGCAGGCGTGTTGCGGGTGTCGAAGACCGCGAAGCGCACGCCGTCGAAGCGGGCCAGACCCTCCTCCGTGCCGAGCCAGAAGTAACCGTCGCGGCTCTGGAGGATCGCCTGGACCGAGTTCTGGGGAAGCCCGGCGTCGCTGTCCCAGACGTCGTGGGAGAGGTGGATCGAGCCGGCCTCGGGCTCGAGGGCGCCCAGGGGAGAGCCGAGGGACAATCCGGCCGCGACGATGCACACGGCCCAGCGGGCCGCCCACCGAACCGGCCGGGCCCCGGTCGTCACACGGGTCTCCCTTCGAGCTTCCAAGGCCAGCGCGCGAGAAGCCTCTCCACATGAGCAAACGGCGGGCCCCGAGGGATTCAATCCAGAAAGGGACGAATGGTCGTGAAAGCGCGATGAAAGCCTGTAACTGCGTGACAAGAATCCAGAAGTTCGGGTTGGATATGCGGCTTCCTGGAGCCAAATCCAGATACCCGGATTCCGTACGCGGGACAGGATCGCCTGGGAGCGACCGCCATTCGTCCCCGGGGCAGGCCGTTCGCACCCGCCGGCGGCCGATCAGGGCTTGTGCTTTTCGCCGGCCCCCGGAAGCGTCGCCCGGTTGAACTCCTCGGACTTTCCCCGCGGGATCGAAAGCGTCTGCCAGCGCTCCCCGGCCCAATGCTTCGAGAGCAGGACGATCTGGCCGACGTGATCGGCGTAGTGCGTCAGCTGGCGGTTGATCGCCCTCACGACGGAAAGACGCTCCCCGCGAATGAGAATCTCGCGCGAGAGATCCTCCGGGGCCAGGGCCTCGAGGGCCGCAAAGAGCGCGCGCCAGCCGTCCTCCCACCTCGCGGCCAGGCTCGCGCGCGTGTCGTCCGGCCCAATCTCGAACTCCGAGTCGCGCCGGCGGTCGGGTTTCTCGCCGTCGGAGGTCAGGAAGTCCGTCCAGCGCGAGCGCAGGTTGCCGGCGAGGTGCTTGACGAGCACGGCGGCGCTGTTGGAGCCCGGGTCCAGGGCCGCGAAGAAATCGTCGTCGGAGACCTGCGCCAGGGACTTTTCCGCCAGGCGCTTGAGGCTGCGAAACTCGCGGCGCACCTCCTGGAGGCAGAGATCCAGCACCTCCGAGGCAGAACGGCCAGGCTCGCCCATGCGGCAATCATAGCCTCCGCCTTCACCGTGGCGTCGCGGTCCGCCAAGAGACTAGAATCCGCCCCCAACAGGGGGCCAGAATGCCCGCCGACCAGACCGCGCACCCGATCATCGAGCTGACGTTCGAAGGCTGCGTCCAGGACGCCGAGGAGTACGGGAGCAACCGCGAATGGATGGTTTCCCGGGTCTTCTTCTGGATCAAGCGGGAGGGGGGGCCTCCGGGCAACTTCCGGCAGGATCTCGAGCGCGTTTCCAGCAGGCACTTCGCGAAGTCGAGGATCGAGCCGCCGGACGGCTATACCGGCCCGATCCTCTACGCGGAAGTCCGGCAGCCGGTGGGCGACGACTTCGTGACCGGCCGCATCGAGGTGGGCCCTCCCGTGGGCTATGACGGCCCCTTCAACCAGCCGGTGTTCGCCCGCGAGACGGCCGCTTACTTCCGCGGAGCCACGAGCGATTCGGGCGCGATGGTGCGCCTGGAGGACGGGCGCCCCGTCAAGGGCGGCCCGCGCGAGACCTCGCACGTGCGCCTGCGCGACAACGCCGAGCCGACCCGCCGCACCGTCCGGTTCGAGGCCGCGGGGTAAGGGACCCCCCTCACCCTGCCCCTCTCCCCCTCGAAGGGGGAAGAGGGAAGCCTGGCGCTTACTTCGGGGCGGGTTTTTCGCCCCTGGCGTATCGGTCGTACCAGGCCACGTAACGCTCGAGCCGGTCGCGCAGGTAGGACGGCTTCTTCAAGCCGTGGTACTGCCCCGGATAGATGATCAGCTGTGTGGGCACGCCGAGGCTTCGCAGCGCCTGGTACATCTGCTCGGAATTCAGAAGCGGCACGTTGAAGTCCGCCTCGCCGCAAAGAAAGAGCGTGGGCGTCTTGATGCGGTCGGCGTGCAGAAACGGGAAGGAAACCCTCATCCAGGTCTCGGGGCTCTTCCACGGGAGCCCGAGCTCGGCCTCGTACTCGCGAATGTACTGATCCGTGCCGTAGCCGGCGAAGATGTTCGAGGCCGATGCGCCGCTGGTGGCGGCCTTGAAGCGCGCGTCCCGGGCGATCACGGCGTTGGTCAGGATCCCGCCGTAGCTCCAGCCGCCCACGGCGAGGCGGTGCGGGTCCGCGATGCCGCGCCGCACCGCGTCGTCCACGGCGGCGAGCACGTCTTCCGTGTCCTTGTTCCCCCAGTCCGCCCAGATCCCGAGCGAGAACTTCTCGCCGCGGCCCGAGCTGCCGCGCGGGTTGGCGCCGAGGACGACGTAGCCGCTGGCCGCGAGGATCTGCCAGTCGAGATCGAAGGCGTCGCCGAACTGGTCGACGGGGCCTCCGTGAATCCGCAGTACCGCCGGGTCGCGGCGGCCCCGCTCGTAGTCCGGCGGCTTGACCAGAAAGCCGTGGATCTCGGTGCCGTCCTTGCTCCGAAAGCTCGTCTCCTCGACGTCCCCGAGACGCACCTCGGCCAGCCAGGCGTCGTTCTGGCGCGAGACGCGGCGCGCCTCGGTGCCCTCGACGGCGAAGACCTCCTCGGGCTGCTGCGGCGTGCCCATCAACACGGCAACCCTTCCTCCGGGCGCCGTCGAGACCGCCGAGACCACGCGCCGCCCACCGAGGATGCGCTCGACGGGACCGCCTCCGGCCGCCACGCGCGCCAGATGCATGGCGCGGTCATCTTCGAGCAGAAAGAGGATCGAGGAGCCGTCGGCAGACCAGTGCGGCGACAGGACGTTGCGGTCGAGCTCCGCCGTCACGACGCGCGCCGGCCCTCCATCGGCCGGCACGACGGCCAGATGCCGGACGGCGTAGTAGATGAGCCTCTCGGGGCCCCCCTGAACGTACGCGAGCCGCCTGCCGTCGGGGCTCCAGGCGAGCCGGCTTTCGGTATCCGGCGCGTTGTCCGCGCCCTCGAAAGTCGTGAGCGCGCGCTCGCGGGCGCCGGCGCGCGGCTCGATCGCGAAGACGTCCCAGTTGTCGGTGCGGTCGATGTCCGGCGCGTGCTTGCTGACGAAGGCAATCGTGCTGCCGTCGGGCGACCAGGCGGGCAGCAGCTCGTTGGCGGCGCCGGAGGTCAGGGGCTCGATCTTCTTGCTCTCGCGGTCCAGCAGGTAGAGGTGCGTGCGCTTCTTGCCGAGGTAGCCCGTGATGTCTTCTTTGAACTGGAACCGGTCGATCACGATCGGCTTGCGCGTCTTCTTCTTGCCGCTCTCCTTGTCCTTGCCCTGCTCCGCCGCGTCGGGATCCGGATCCTCGACGGCGAGCACGAGCCGCTTGCCGTCGGGCGACCAGTCGTAGTCGCTCACGTCTCCCTTGACGTCCGTGAGCTTCTCCGCTTCGCCGCCGGCGCGGTTCAGGAGCCAGAGTTGCGTGGCCTCGTTTTCGTCGCCGCGGTCGGAGAGGAAGGCGAGGTACTTTCCGTCCGGGCTCCATCGCGGCGTGGTCTCCGAAGACTTGCTGGTCGTGAGGCGAATCGACTGCTGGCCGTCCCAGCTCGTCATCCAGACGTCCTTGTCGAATCGGTCCTCCTTCTGGTCCGCCACCGAAACGGTGTAGGCGATCCAGGCGCCATCGGGCGAGACTTGCGGATCCGAGACGGTGCGCAGCCGCGCCATGTCGTCGAAGTTGACGGAGCGCCGGTCGGCGCCGGAGGCCGCGTCTCGAAGCGCGAGCGCCGCGACGAGGATTCCCAGGAGTGCGCGCGGGCGGATGGTCACGAATCCTCCTTTCGTGAGAGCGATCCAGGACCGGATGCGGGGACGCGATGGCGATCGATCCAGTAGGCCCAGAGCACGATGAGCCAGCCGGAAAGGGCCGACCAGGCCAGGAACCTTTCGCTCGGAGGCGGCGGCCCCAGAAGGGCGGCGAGCCAGAGGACGGCGAGCAGGAGGAGAAGGCTCCAGAGCGCCCGGGTTCCAGTCGCGTCCCGGGCGCGCGTCGTGCGCGCGTAGGCGGCGGCGCCGAAAGCGTAGAGCCCGCCCTCGACGACGATGGTTCCAGGCAGAGAGTTCCAGAGGCCGAGGCCCGCGTACGGCCCGCGCGGCAGCACCGGCATGTCCGGCCGGTGCGTGACGAAGTCGAGGACCCAGTGGCTGACGACGCCCGCCGCGAGCGTGACGGCTCCCGCGAGGTATCGCCGCGCGAGGAAGTACGCGGCACCGAAGAGGATTCCCCAGGCGCCGAGGGCCACCAGGCTGTGGCTGACCGGATAGTCCCAGAAATTCAGGTGGCTCGCGCGCATCAAGTTGGGAACGATGTGCACGTGCTCGATGCCGGCCAGAAGAAAGATCGGCCACAAGGCATCGGCGAGCTGGACGGAGAGAAAGAGCGTCCCGAGGGAGACCCGGGGCACGATTCCCTTGCCGGCCAGCCCGAGGCCGAAATGTCCGACGAACATCGGCTCCTTCCTCCCGGACTCTTCGGGCGCGAAGCGCCGCATGCTCTCATCCCCGTTGGCCGCAACACAAGCGCGTTCCGGACGTATGCTTCGAAAGGAAGCGCGAAGAATGCATGGAGTGCGTCCCGTTTCGCGGCGGGCCTTCCTCGGACTCGTTGCCCTGGCAATCGGCGCGCTGGGAGACACATGCGCGAGCCGTGACGCGAGCGTCCCGGCCGGAACCACGCCCGCGGCGCCGGCGGCCGCCGCGAGGCCGGCGCCCGCGCGGCCGACGGAGCCTTCTGCCGCTCCGACGCCGGCCCCGCCGACTTTCGAGGCCGCGGTTCACCCGATCCTCGCCGTCAAGTGCGCGCCCTGCCACAACCCGGGCGGCAAGATGTACGCGCGCCTCCCGTTCGATCGACCGTCCGTGGTTTCCTCGCACGCCGACGGCGTTCGGCGCCGGCTCAAAGGAGACGACCTCCAGGTCTTCGAGCGGTGGCTCGCGACGCTTCCTCCGGCGCCGCAAGGCTGACCGGGGTCGACGTGGCACGACGACGCGAGGAGGCGGCGGGGGCCGGTCTCCCCGTGATCAAATCGCCTCATGCCGCGATTCGACGTCGTCACGTTCGACTGCTACGGAACCCTCATCGATTGGGAGACCGGAATCCGGGAGGCGTTTCTTCGCGCGGCGGCCTCCGACGGCGTCGCTCTTCCCTCCGCGGAGCTTCTCGCCGTCTACGCCCAGATCGAGCCCGCCGTCGAGGCGGAGACCTATCGCCGCTACCGGGAGGTTCTCGCTTTGACGGCCTCGCGGGTCGCCACGCGTCTCGGCTGGCGGATCGGTCCCGACCGCGCGGGCTTCCTCGCGGAAAGCCTCGCCTCGTGGCGCCCGTTCGCAGACACCAATCCGGCGCTGCGCCGGCTCGCCGCGGCGGGATGCCGCCTGGGCATCCTCTCCAACGTCGACGATGACCTGCTGGACGGCACGCGCCGCCTGCTCGACGCCGTCTTCGACCCGGTGGTCACGGCCGCCCAGGTGCGCTCGTACAAGCCTGCTCCGGAACATTTCCTCGAAGCGAGGCGGCGCCTGCAGGAGGGATCGCGCTGGCTCCATGCGGCGCAGAGCTATTTTCACGACGTGGTGCCCTGCCGCAAGCTCGGCGTCCCGGTCGCCTGGATCAACCGGACCGGCGGGAAGGCCGGCGGAGAGGGCCCGCCAGACTGGGAGTTCCCCGACCTCGCCGGCCTGGCCGATTGGATGGCCGGCGATCGGGTGGCTGCGCCGGGAACATTTCCGCCGCGGCTTTCGTAAGGCACTTCAAGCGGATTCGGTCGGCGAAGCGCCGGCGGGGGAGTTTCGATGCGACTTGCGATGAGGCTCGCGGCGGTGGCCCTGGCGGCGGCGCTCTTCTCGGCCCGATCAATGCCCGGAGCAGAGGTGACCAAGACCCTCCGGGCGCAGCTCCCGGCTCCGGACCTCTCGCGCTTCGCCGTCGAGAACCTGGCCGGCACCATGAGAATCGAGCCGGGAGCCGAAGGCGCCGTCACCGTCGTGGCGACCATTCACGCCGAAAGCCAGAAACTCGCCGACGCCGTCCGCCTCGAACGGGTCGTCGGGCGCTCCGGCACCGCGACGCTGCGGGTCCGATACCCGGCCAGCGTCCGCACGATTCGATATCGGGCGCCGCTCGACGAGGACGCCGTCTCCATCAACCTCGGCCTCGATCTGTTCTCCTCGAGCACGTACCACTACGACGGCCGCATCTACCACGTCGCTTCCGGCCACGGCCGACGCCTCTGGGCGGACCTTGAAGTTCACGTGCCGCCGAAGATCGCGGCGGCTCGGTTCAAGAACCTCGCGGGCCTCGTCGAGGCCGACGGCGTCGAGGGGAACCTGTCGTTTGACGTCGCGAGCGCCGACCTGCGCCTGCGCCGGCTCGGCGGGGAGCTGGCCCTGCACGGCTCCTCGGGCGACATCCGCGCCAGCGACATTCGGGGCGGATGGAAATCCGACTTCTCGAGCGGCGATTGCGAGATCGACGGCTTCGACGGAGACATTCTCTCCGTCTCGACGAGCTCCGGCGACGTTCGAGCCCGCGGGGTGCGGGCGCGGCGCGTCGAGCTCGACACGAGCTCCGGCGACGCCTCGTTCCAGGACGCCGACATCGAGGAGTTCCGGGGCAAGGCGAGCTCCGGGGACCTGGCCCTGGAGGCGGTGGGCTCTCGATTGAAGGAGCTCTCGGCGCACACCTCGAGCGGCGACGTCGCGCTGCGCCTGCCGGGCGACGCGTCCTTCGACGCGTCGGCCGACCAGTCGAGCGGCGACATGGCGGTGGGCTTCTCGGACGGCACGCCGACCCGGCGTCACGACAAGCTCGTCGGCTACCGGCGCGGGACCGACGGAGCGAGAATCCGCGTCGAGACTTCCAGCGGAGATCTCGCGATCTCGCCGAAGTAGGGGCCGGGGGTCAGGGATCAGTACCCGAGATCCGTCCCGGACCCCGGACACCGGACACCGCGCACCGAACCCCTGCTCGTCAGATTCCGAGCAGGTACAGGTCGAGGTCGGGCGAGAGGCCGATGCGCCGGTCGAGAACCCTTCGGCGGGCGCCGGTGACACGGCGGTCCGTCCGGCTGCGCCGCTCCGACTGTCCTGCCAAACCTCCCGGCGAGCGCCGATCCGGCACGATCCGACGGGGAATCTCCATTCGCCTCTGACTCTTTCGCCGCTCGGCCGCTCGAGCGCCGCGCGTGCCCCGGGCGTTGCCCGCGGCCGGCGAGATCACGAACAGGCTCTTCACGTCTCTTCCGCGGGGCTCAGAGCTTACGACCTGGCTCCGGACCTCTTGGAGCCGGCCTTCAGCTTGTGCAGCGCCTTGCCGAGCTTGACGTTGACGAGGCTGTTGCGAGAGAGGAAGCGGATGGGCGGCGCCTGCCGCACGCCCAGGTCGTCGCGCAGTTTCAGCAGCCCCCGGTGGTCCGGAGACACGCGCAGCCCCACCTCCAGCGCCTCGACGGCCTTCTTGCGGGAGCCGGAAAGCATGTAGAGCTGCGCGAGGCTCCAGTAGATGTGCGGATTGCGCTTGTCGGAGGCGACCGCCTTGAGGCACAGCTCGAGACCCTCCTTCAGGCTGTGGGTGTGGCCGAGGGCCAGGGCGTAGCTGGCGAGAATGCCGGTCGGGACCGACAACTCCCGCTTGGTCTGGCGGTCGCAGTATTCCGACAAGAACTCTCGCGCCTGGGCGTACCGCTGCAGCTTCAGCGCGTCGCGCCCCCGCTTGAGCAGTTCTTCGTCGTCAAACCGATCCAGCTCGACCATTGGGCTCGCCTCCATCATAGGAAAGGGAAGTAATTCTAACCCCTGGAAGGCCTTCCGGGGGGCCCGAAGGTGCCAGGAAAGGGCACGAGATTGTGCCACAGGGCGTCGCGAGGGCCCGATCGGCAGGAGTCCGCCTTCCGCTCAGCCGATGTTTTTCGAGGCGACCTGCTGCATCTGCCCGAAGTGCGCGGCCGCCCGGCCATCCACCTCGCTCGCCGTCAGCGTCTCGAGCACGGTCGCGAGCGCCCAGACGTGGCCGAAGGGATCGATGAGCTGCCCGTACCGGTCTCCGTAGAACGCGTCGGCCAGCGGGATCTTGGTCGTGGCCCCCGCATCGAGGGCGCGCCGGAACGCGCGATCGACGTCGTCCACGTAGAGCTCCAGGATCACGCTCGTCCCCCGCAGCGTCTCGGGCGAGCGCGTCCGGACACCCGTCTCGAATCGCGAGTACACCTCCTCCGGCATTCCCATGTTTTCTTCCGAGACCAGCACGAAGGAGTCGGCGATCTTCATCTGGGCGTGCAGGGCCCGGGAGTCGGGCCCGATCGCGGAGCGGTAGAGCACCTCGGCGCCGAAGGCGCGCCGGTAGAAGTCGATCGCCGTCTCCAGGTTTCGCACGATCAGATGGGCGGCGATGCGCCGCTCATCGGGTCTCGCTCCTCGGATCGCCATGAGACCTCCTCCTTTGCCCCGGTGCCGGCTGCCGTTCGGGCATGGTCGGGCCCGCGCTCCTCAGCGCTCGGCCGCCGCGGCGTTCGACTCGGGCCGGAACGGGTCCACGAGCTGCCTGGCCACCCACTTATAGACCTTTTCGAGCGGCGCGCGCTCCAGTCGGTAGAGCCGACGCCGGCCCGCCTTCCGGCTTCGGACCAGGCCCGCCTCGCGCAGGACCTTCAGATGCTGGGAGACGGCAGGCTGCGAGATGCGGAAGGAGCCAGAGAGCTCCGCGACGGCGAGGTCGCCCCGCTGGAGGAGCTCGACCATCCGCCGCCGGGTCGGGTCCGCGACCGCCCGGAAGACGTCGCCAACGCGCGCCGCCTGGCTCCTCGCCATGCAGCGAATCATATAAGCAATTCCTTATGGATCGAGCGCGAAAAACTCGGCCCCCTTCGGCCGCGACTCGGCGAGAATCCGGAGGGCCCCGCCGGGGCCGGACTGTCGGTTGGAGAAGGAGGGTTCGTCGTTGAGCGCCGTCAAGGTTCGTATCCGCCCGATGAAGACCGACGATGCGGCCGCGGTCGCCAGGCTCTCGGGCGAGCTCGGCTACCCCGCGGCGGCCGAAGAGATCGCCGCGCGCCTTGCCGGGCTCTCCGGCCGGCCGGCCGGGGCTCTCCTCGTCGCCGAGGCGGCCGGAGAGGTCATCGGCTGGATTCACGTCTCCGAGGACGCGACGCTGACCGACGGACCGATCGCGGAAATCCGAGGCCTGGTCGTGGACTCCCGCATGCGCGGCCGTGGGGTCGGGCGCGAGCTCGTCGGCGCGGCGGAGGGCTGGGCCGCCTCGCGCGGCTATCCGCGCGTGCGCGTGCGCAGCCGCGTCGCTCGGGAGGACGCGCATCGCTTCTACGGTTCCGCCGGCTACGCCATCGCCAAGACGCAGCACGTCTTCGACAAGAATCTCGTGAAGGCGGAACACGAGAATGCCCGATAGCCTGTCGTCCCGAGCGACAGCGAGAGACCCCGAGCTCGGCACGCCCGGAGTCACGAGGAGCCGCTAGCGGTGCGAGGGCGGCGGAAAGGGCGCGAGAATCGGGAAGCCGTTTGGCCCGATCGGCAGAGGCGGCGGGCTCCCGGGGAGAAGCGGGAATCCATTCGGACCGACGAGCGCCGGAGGCGGCCGCGGACCGGGGCGCGGCGGCGGGGGCGGAGGCCCGTAGCAGCCGTAGCAATCTCCGTAATAGCCCGCGTACCCCTCCTCGTAGACCGCGGAAGGGGCGGGCGCCGGCGGCTCGCCTGGCTGCCCCTCTCCCGTCGGGCCGAGCAGGACCGTGTCGGGGAGCTTCGGCCGCTCGCCGACGGTCGTCACCGCGATGCCGAGCACGTCCTCGACGGCGACGCTCATGTAGACGTCGTCCGGATAGCGATGAAAGAGGTAGACGCGGCCCCGCCGCACCGGCGCGTCGGAGGAGAGGATTCGGGAGTTTCCCCGCAACTCGATCCGGCGAATCGTCTTTGCGGCGGACGGCGGCGCCAGGGAAAGCATCAGGAGGGCCAAAGCCGGAAGGACTCTCATCGCGCGCCTGGTCGCCCGCCGAGTATATGCCTCGCCCCGAGACACCCCCTCGTCAGGGGGAAGACAGCGCCACGGAAATCTGCGCCCAGGAGCCTCCTCGTCCCGGATACCGGGCATCGCGCAGGAGCACGAGGGTCTTTCCGGCGGAAACCTCGGTCGAAAAAGCGGGAAACCGGGCCCAGGACAGAAATTCTCTGCCTTCGCGCGTCGCGGCGGCCTCGCGCGCCCCGGCGCTCGCGGCGCCCTTCTCCCAGCGGTGCGGCGACAACGCGAGCGCGGGGCGAGGCCAGAGGCGCAGCCTGCCGAAGCGATAGCCGTCGGCGGTTTCGAAAACGACCGTGCGCGTCGCCGGGCTCCAGGGCACGGGCCCGACCATGAGACGCTCGAAGGCGAGGCCCGCGGCGCGCGCCTCGCGCGCGGCGATGCCCCGGCCGGCGAGCCCGGCTGCGAGCATCGCGAGGATGTAGGTCGCCGAGAGGGCGAGCGCGACTCCCGCGGGACGGCCGGCGTTGGCCGCACCGCGGCGCGCACGCCACCGCGACCCGGCGATTCCGGCGGCGAGCGCCAGCCAGAGCCAGGGATCCACGATGAAGAGCGCGTCGCCGTAGAACCAGCGCCCGGAAAAAGGCATCAGGAATCGCACCCCGTACGTGTTCAGGAAATCGAGAAGAGGATGCGAGAGGACCGCGACGAAGGCGAGCAGCCAGAGCGCGGGCCATCGCGCGCGCTCGAGGCCCGGGCGCCGACGGCGGCGAACGAGCCGGTCCCAGGCCGCCATGCCGCCCGCCAGAGCCGCCGGCAGCACCGCCATGGCGAGGACCCCGTGCGTCCAGCCGCGGCGCAGGGCGAGCGCGTCCACGCCGCGCGCGAAGACGTAGCTCAATCCGTCCACATCCGGCAGGTTCGCGCCGATCAAGAGCGTCGCGGTCGCGAGCGGTGTCGAGCGCTTCAGGCCGGCCTCGGCGAGCGCGGCGCCGACGAGCGTATGGCAGATGTTGTCCAGAAGCTTCTCCGCCGCCGCGAGAGCCGCGGCGCGGCGCAGTGTACAGGATGGCTCCCGGCCCCCTGCCCGGAAGCATCCCCTCCGCGCCGTCCCGAATGTAGGATTCGGGAGGCAGACACAGGAGGCCTCCCATGCCAAAGCCAGCGCGAGCGGCCAAGCCCCGGATGAGCGACGAAGCGGTCCGCGTCAAGACGGGAAAAAGCTGGCCGGAATGGATTGCCACGCTCGACCGGGCGGGCGCCCCGAACCTGACGCACCCGCAGATCGTCGCGCACTTGAAGGGCGAGCACCGGCTCTCCGACTGGTGGTGTCAGACGGTGGCCGTCACCTACGAGCAGGCTCGGGGCCTGCGGGACAGGCACGAGAAGCCTTCGGGCTATGAGATCGGGGTGAGCAAGACCATCTCCGCTCCCCTGTCGCGTCTCTTCCGCGCCTGGGAGGACCGCCGAATCCGCGACAAGTGGCTGGAAGACCCCGGGTTCGTCATCCGCAAGGCGACGCCGGGCAAGTCGATGCGCATCACGTGGGTCGACGGCAAGACGAACGTGGACGCGGGGTTCTACGCGAAGGGGGACGGAAAGAGCCAGATCTCGGTCCAGCACGGCCACCTCGGCAGCGCCCGCGAGGCGGCGCGCCTGAAAACGTACTGGTCCGCGCAGCTCGGGAAGTTGAAGGAGATGCTGGAGGGATGAGGAAGCGCTCGGGCCGGCTGCTTCTCGTTCTCCCGCTCGCCTTCCTGCCCGCCGCCGCGCGGGCGCAGAAGGCCGTCTTCGTCGTGCGGCACGCGGAGAAGGCCTCCGACGCCAACGACCCGGGCGTGCCGCTCTCGGAATCGGGAACGGCGCGCGCCCGCAGGCTCGCCGCCATGCTGAAGGACGCGGGCGTCACGGCGATCTACTCGACCGACTACGTCCGAACCCGGGCCACGGCGGCCCCGCTCGCCGAGAGCCTCCGCTTGCCGATCCGGATCTACGCCGCCAAGGACTCGGAGGGACGCCCGAGCGCGACCGCCCTGATCGAGACGCTCCGCAAGGAGCCGCAGGCCGTCGCCCTGGTCGTGGGTCACGGCGACACGGTGCCGGCGCTGCTCTCGGCTCTCGGCGTCTCGCAGAAGATCGAGCTCGCAGATCGGGAGTTCGACAATCTCTTTCTCGTCGTGCCCCGGACCTCGGGCGGGCCGATTCTCCTGCGGCTGCGCTACTGACGCGGCGGCGCGAGCCCTGCCCGTCAGACCGGCGCGATCGGGCGCACGAGGATTCTTCCGCCGTGACGCAGGTGCGGGCAGCCGCGCGCGACCGCGAGCGCGTCTTCGAAATCGAAAGCCGAGATGACGAAGAATCCCCGAATCTCCTCCTCGCCCTCGGGTCCCGCCGCAGACGAAGGGGCGCCGATTCGCTCGCCGCGGTCCTCGAGCTTTTCTCCCGTGACGAGACGGCCCGCTCCCGCGAGGCCGCGCGCCCAGGCCCGGTACTCGGCGACGCGCGCGGCCTCTTCCTCCGGCCGCTGCGGGACGCTTTCGGCGCCCCGCAACAGAAAGAGAACGAACCGCGGAGACGCGGAACCGGGCGGCCGGCGCGGCGGGAAACCCCGCCCGATGAGGAAGCCCGCCGCCAGGAGCCCGGCGGCCGCCGCGGCGAGCCAGGCGCGGCGGGAACTTCGGCCACGATTGGGACGGATCACGCCGCGGGCGCGAAGCGCGGACACGACCCCCTCCTCGACCGCGGCCGGCGCCGGACTCTCTCGCGGCAGTCCCGAGATCGCCTCGCGCAGCTGCGGGCCCGCCTCGTCGTGGATGCTTTCGGTCATCGCATTTCCTCCTCTTGCGCGGGCGCTCCTCCGGCGGCGAGCCGACTCCGCAGCAGCCCCCGCGCCCGCGAAAGCTGGCTCTTGGATGTCCCGGGCGATATCTCGAGCAGGCCGGCGATCTCCTCGTGCGTGTACCCCTCGATGTCGTGGAGCAGGAGCACTTCGCGGCATCCCGCGGGCAACCGCCGCACGGCTCGCTCCAGGTCGACGCGGCCGGCGCCGGCGGCGGCGTCCGGAAGGGCCGCCCGCTCCTCCGCTTCCCCCTCCGGGGCGAGAGCCAGGTGCCGCCGCTCCCGGGCCGCCTCGCGCCAGGCGTTGATCGCGATGCCGTGAAGCCAGGTACGAAGAGCCGACTCCCATCGGAACCCGGCGAGCGAGGACGCCGCGCGGATCCAGGTCTCCTGCAGCAGGTCCTGCGCTTCGGCCTCGCGCCCTCCCGACAGGCGCAGCAGCCAGAGATAGAGCCGCGGCGTGTGCGCCGCGTAGAGCCGGCGAAACGCCTCCTCTCCTCCGTCGCGCAGGAACGCCGCGACCAGGGCGCGGTCGAGCGCCGCTTCGGAGCTGTCCGCCGGCCTCACGGCTGCCGCGCTCTCCCTCACCGCTTTCGCGTCAGGCGGATTTCTTCCATCCAGCGCTCGTTTCCGTCCTGATACCACGTCCACCGGGTCGTGACGTGGTCGGCGTCCACGAAGCGGAAGACGGCGCGGTCCATGTGGCCGCGGTCCCGGGTCGGCAGGTTGCCGCCGTCCAGGAAGCTGAAGGCAACCGTCCGGCCGGCCTCCTCGAAGGAGGTCGCCTCCAGGCGGGGCTGGTTGCCCGCGACACAATAGTGGGTGAGGCGCAGCCGCCCGCCATCCATCGCGATGAGCGTCGCCATCGTTTCGTTCGGGTGGGCGTCGAAGGACGTTTCCATGACCGCCGAACCGCCGGCGATGACCTGGAACGTCAGGTCCTCGGTCCACCCCCTGGTGCTTTCTCCTCTCCAGACCCCTTCGAGCCGCTTGAATCGCTCGAACGCGGCCTGCGCGGCGGCGGCGGGACTCTGCGGCGGGGCGGCGAGAACGAGGAAAGACGAGAGCCAGAACGCGAGCATGCCTTCTCCTTTCGGTTGGCCGGCCGGCGCGGTCCGGCCCGGCCTCCCTGTGTGCCGAAAGGACGGAAGAAGGTTGCCTGACCTTCTCGAGGCGAGGTCAGTAAGTGAAGATCAGGACCATGGCGATCGCCAATGCGGCCACGTAGATCGCCCCCGCGATGACGAGCCAGCGCGGCAGGCCGAAGAGACGACCCGGCTCCCGCTCGCTTTCCGCGGGCGCCTGCTCTTCCTTCCGACGCTCCGGCCCCGTGTAGCGGCTCTGGCGGGCGGGATCCCGCCGGTCCCGGCGCGGCGCCGGCATCGACTTCAGGAATGCCCCGCGCGAGCGCCGCACCACGCCGGTGCTCGCATCGGCCAGCGGATCCGTCGGCAGTTCCTTCGAGTCCTTCGTCATTTCGCGAGGCCAGAGACGTTGGTCGTTTGCGAAAATTCTACACGACGCGGCGGATCCGCTCTACCGCGGCAGCTCCGCCAGCTTCTTCTTGAGCGAGGCGATCTGGCTCTCCGAGCGCTGGCCGGCCGGCAGCGCTTCGGCTTCGCGGATGGCCTCCTCCATCGCGATGCGGGCGGACACGAGATCCCCCTTCTCCTGACAGACGCGCGACCGAACGGTCAGCATCCCGATCAGGCGCGGGCCGTACGCATTGTGGAGCGCCTTGTCGGATGCCTGCAGCGCCATCTCGTAGTCCTTCATCGCCTCGTACGCCAGAACGAGCCGCGCGGGCGGGTTGTAGTCGTCGGGAAAGTCCTTCTGAGAGGCCAGGAGCATCGGAATGGCCTTCTGCGGCTCTCCGAGCGCGAGGTACGCGGACAGGCGGTGCGAGTCGAAGACCGTGCGCTCCTGCGGCGTCTTCGCCCGGGCCGCTTCCCCCTCGAGGAAGGCCGCCCAGTCCGTCAGGAGCCTCCGGCGGCCGGCCTCGTCCCCCGCCGCCTCCCGCTCCTGCGCCAGCGTTTCGTAGAGCGAGGAAACGTCGTCGGCCGCGAGGTCTGTCCGCGGCCGCGCGATCACCGCCCGCCCGTCCGCCGCGAGCGTGGCGATCAGGCCCGCCCGCGCCGGGTCTCCCGGCACGAGCGACAGCGCGCAGTCCAGGCCGCTTGCCGCCACGTTGGCGGCCGAAGGCGTGTCCGCAAGCGTCGGGAACGCTTCCCGCGCGGCCGCCGCGCAGGAAGCGTCGTCGTGGATCCGCCGCAGAGCGAAGAGCAGCGACTCGACCGCGCGCGCATACGACTTCCAGCCCGGCGGCGCCTTCGAGAGCGCCTCGCGGTACGCGGCCGCCGCTTCGCCGTTCTTCTCTTGCCCGTAGAGGCGGTCGGCGCGCGCCAGGATCCCGTCCACCCCTTTCTCGCGCCCGCCAGCGGCGCGCCGGGCGTCGTCGAGCAGCTTCTGGAGCTGCGGGACGGTCGCGCCGCCCACCCATCGCAGGATCGCCGTCTCCGACTTCGGGTCGATGACGAAGAAGGTGGGCCACGCCTCGACGGGATACCGGGTCAGCACGGGAGCGTTGGCCCTCTTTTCCGTGTCGATCGAGAGCCACACGAACTCGCGGGCTCTGCCGGCAAGCGCGCGGTCCGTGAAGACGAACGCCCGCATCGATCGGCACGTGTGGCACCAGGGGGCCCAGGCTTCGAGGAAGATCGGCACGCCCCGCCCGCGAGCCTGCGAGAGGGCCCGGCCGTAATCGTCCTCGATGAAGGGCAGAACGGGCGGCGCGGCCGGAGGCGCCGCGGCGAAGGCCGGCGCGGCGAGCGACAGCAGCAGCGCGGCGGCGCGGAGCCGGCCGGCCGTCACGGGATCGCCGTGGCGAGCGTGTCGTGATGCTCGCGAATGAGCGTCCTCAGGTAGGGGCCGATGTGCCGCGCGCTCTCGAATCCGGCGGCCTTCGCCGCCGCGTCCTGCCGATCCGCGGGGACGTCCGACCCCTCGGCGTAGTGCTTCAGATCCCGGTAGCAGCCGACCGTGAAGAGGTCCCAGGAAGCTCCCGCCTCGCGCGTGAAGATCAGGTTCTGGGGCAGCCCGAGCGCCCGATCGAACGCGTTTTCCATCTCGCGCTGTCGGGAGAGATCCGCCTGCCGGCCCGGCAGCGCCACGAACATCTCGACGTGAAAGAAGCCGGCCTTCGCGAAGCGCTCGCGCACCTCCGCGAGGGGCGGCCCGTTCACGAAGACGTCCTCCTGCCAGGCGACCGCGTCGCGGATCCTGGCGAGCGAGGCCTGCGACGCCCGCCGCCACTTCTCGCGCCTCGCGGCCCGATCGGGGCCGAAGTACTCCGCCCAGCTTCCCATCGGTTGGAGGAGCAACAGGTCCCACTTGTCTCCCTGGCTGTGCCGCATCCAGAGCGGCGTCTCGTCGCCGCTGTCCGGAAGCGAGGCGAAGAGCGCCTTCTCGAGATCGATCAGCTCGAGAAGCCGGCCCGGCGCCGCCTGGATCAGGTTCGCCCGGTAGAGGAAGCTCGCGGCCGGAGCCGCCTCCGAGGCCGGAACGAGAGCCGCCGCCAGGGCGAGCGCCGCGAGCGTCACCGCAAGAGTCTACGACGGACCCGCGTCGTCCCCGCCGGCGCCCCCGCCACCCCGGGCATCCCGTTCGGTCCGGACGGCGTTTCTCTCCTCAAGGTGGTGCCGCGCTCCCGGATCGAAGAGCGACTGGATGCCGAGCAACGCCGGGCCGATCCGGCCCGAATCGATCCGGCCCGGGTCGGTGCGGCGGTAGTCGATCCATCCGCGCCATTCCATCCAGAGCAGCAGCCGGTCGACGGCGAAAACGAGGACCGCGAGGGCGGCCGGGATCAGAACCCACTTCACCGGACGCCCCTCTCCCCGACCAAGAAACCTTTGGGCCCCACGGCCGTCTCCCGATTCGGAAAGACGGGAGGCAAACCATGCTCAAGAGACCCCTTTGGATCGCGTTTCTCGCCGCGGTGCTGTGCTTGCCTGCGGTCGCCTCGGTCCGGGCGAGCCAGGACCCGGATGAGGAAAAGATCATCGTGCTTCCGGACGAGGCGGACGACGACGTCGACGTCCAGGTCGACGCCCCCGACGTGGCTCGGGCGGACGACATGGTCGTGCGCATCGAGAGAGACGGCCACCGCGGCTACCTCGGCGTGCAGCTCGTCGAGATGACGCCGGAGCTGCGGGAGCACTTCGGCGTCTCCCGCGACGCCGGCGTGCTCGTGGGCGGCGTCGAGAAAGACAGCCCGGCGGCCAAGGCCGGAGTCCTGGTCGGCGACATCGTCACGGCCGCCGACGGAGACCGGGTCGACTCGCCTCGCGACCTCTCGCGCGCCGTCCGCCGCAAGAGGGCCGGCGAGACGGTCAAGCTCGACGTCTCCCGCGACCGCGCGAAGAAGCAGCTCACGGTCACCGCCGGCGAGCGCAAGGACCGCGAGATCCGCCTGGGCGAGCTCGGTCCACACCTGCGCCGGCACGCCTGGGTCTTCTCGGACGAGGATGGGCACGCGCCGCTCTTTGGCTCCCTCGAGGACATGGGGCGCCTTCGGGAGCGGCTCGATGAGCTGGAGAAACGGCTCAGGGACCTGGAGAAGAAGGTCCGGTGACCGGGTGGCGGGGGTCATCGGCCGCCCGGGCGCTCTTCCGGAGAAGAGCGAACGACCTCGGTGTCGATGGAGCCCCGCCGCGCCGCCTCGCGCTCTTCGACACGCCCTTTTCCGCGCGTGACGAAGAACGCGGCGGCCGTCCACGTCGGAACCAGGCCGAGGCCCGGCACGATTTCCGCGATGAAGGACGGCAGGAAGGCCCAGTGCCAGCCCACGAGCCAGGTCATCGCCGCGGCGACGGCGAGATCGAGTGCATCGCTCCAGGGAGAGGCCGCGCCGGGAAGGAAGAAGGGAAACGCGACGATCTGGAGAAAGTCCGCCGCGATCGCGATACCGCGCGCCAGCCAAACGCGCCAGGGCTCCACGGTGGAAGCTTAGCAAGCGGGATCGAAGCGCGTCACGTCGGGAGATCGAGGGGTATTGGTGCTTGGTCCTTAGTCCCTAGTCCGCAGTCCCTGGTCCGTAGTCCCTGGTCGTTGAGACTCGGAACGGCGGAACAACGGACCGGGGACCAAGGACTCAGGACCAGGGACTAAGGACCACCGCCGACCGCGAGAAAGAGCCCGAGTCTCGGCCCGTCCAGAAACATTCCTGCCTCTTCGGCCCGCCTTCGGGACCCGGCTATGCTGTCCCGATGATTGCCGTCGCGCCGATCAAGCCCGCGATCTCCAAGGACCTGCTCGACCGGATCGACATCCGCGTCGGAACGATCCGGGCCGTCGAAGACGTCCCCGCCTCGAAGAAGCTCGCCCGGCTGACCGTCGACATCGGCGGCCGGACGCTCCGCGTCCTCGCCGGCATCCGTGGCGAGCGCGCGAATCCGCGGGAGCTCGTCGGGCGGCAGGCCCTGTTCGTCGTGAACCTCGAGCCCCGGCGCATGGCCGGCGAGGTCTCGGAAGGGATGCTCTTCGACATCGGCCACGCCGACGGAATCACGCCGGTGCTCGCGGTGCCCGAGTCTCCCGTCGACGACGGCGCGCGGGCGGGCTGATCTCGCGGCGCGCGCCGACGGCCGAGCGGCTCCTCAGTTGATGTCCTGTCCCTTCTCGAGCTTGTCGACCAGGCCCTGGAGGTACGTCTTCTGGGACTCGGGCGCGCGAGAGAGCGCTTCCCTCATGCTCTTGGCGCCGCCCTTGAAATCGCCCGTCGCCGATTGCCCGCGAGCCAGTCCGACGTAGACGACCCAGAGGTCGGGGTGCTTCTGCGCGTTCGTCTGAAAGATCTTGAGCGCCTCGGCCGTCTTCTTCTGGGCCAGCAGCTGCCGCCCGTAGTTGTGGAGCTGCAAGGCGTTGGCCTGCTCGAGCGCCTTCTTCATCGTCGCGTCCGCTTCGGCGGCCTTTCCCGTCGCCGCGAGCAGCTTCGACTTCGTTTCCAGGTTCTCGAAGCGTTCCTCGTTCTGGATCGAGGTGTCGATCCACTTGAGCGCTTCCTCGTAGTTGGTCTTGTTCTCGAGGCACCAGACCGCCGCGTCGTTCCATCCCGCCCAGGTGAAGCCCGGGACCGTCCGCAGGTCGCGGCGGATGCCGGCCAGCGCGACCTCGGGAACGTTCACCGCGACCCGGAACGGAACGGCGAGCTTCTCCCAGCGCATCGTGACCACGGCGGAGTCGGGCTTCAGGTCGTCGAAATCGTAGGTCAAGGCCTCGTGCATCTCCGTGGGGGCGGGCTTGACCGTCACGCGCAGAGCATCCTCCTTCTCGTCGTAGGAGAAACTTCCCCACGACGTGAAGTTCTTCGAGAAGATGACGGTCCAGGAGCTCTCTCCCGGCAGCATGTGCAGGCCGTAGGAGCCCTTCGCGAGCGGCTGTCCCTCGACGGTCACCGGGTCGCTGAAGGTGATGAGGGTGTTCTCGTTGGCGCCGGCCCGCCAGACCTTCCCGTAGGGAACGAGGTCGCCCCAGATCTTGCGTCCCTTGACAAGGGGCCGGTGGTACTCGATCGTCACGTCGGTGATCCCCAGCCGCTGCCGCACCGAGGCCCCCTGGCTCGCGCGCGGGGCGGTGATCGTGTAGAAGTCGGTCTGGGCCGCCGCCGCCGCGGCGGCGAGCGCGGCGGAGAAAAACGCCAGGGCGGCGGTGCGGGTTGCGTGGGTCCTCATGCCTGTCCTCCTGCGCCGGCGGAGAGCGCCCCGTTCCGGCGAAAAAAGGGGCCGGCGGACAGCCGGCTCCCGCAAACAAATGGGTCCGGCAACAGATACGGCGTCGGCGGCCGGAGGTTTGGGCCTCCGACCGAACTCCCCCGGGGCGACGCGCCGAGCAGGGTGCTGAAAAAGGGTGTGGGATGGCGTGACGAGCGCCGCGGGGTCCGATGCAAGGAAGCGCGACGACGGCAATGCGAGAGCATCGTCGAGGAGCGATGAAACTTTCGAGCGGGCGCTCGACGCGCCCGAACGAGAGCCGAGAGCCGTCTGTGGCATACGAAACAGAGGCGGGTCGGGGTCCG
>JBLMXY010000235.1:0-9698 GCA_050257975.1 Acidobacteriota bacterium | reverse complement strand
GCGTAGAGGAGGAGAAAGAGCGCGCCGATTGCCGCCTGGCAGGCCATCCAGGCGGCAGCCAGCCGGCGCGGGCCGGGCCGCCGGAGAAGGCGAACCGCCGCGTAAACGAACGCGGCCGCCGCGACGCGCACAGCCGAGTAGTGCGTCAGGATCGCCAGCGCGAGAAGCGCTGTGGAAAGCGCCAGCCGCCCGGCTGAGCCGGACTCGAACGCCCGCTCGAGCTGCCACAGGGCGGCGGCCGAAAGCAGGAGGAGCAGGGAGTAGGCGCGCACCTCCGCCGAAAGCGAAACGAGCGGCGGCAGGAACGCGGCGAACGCCAGGGCGCCCAGGCCCGCGGCCCTTCCGAGAACAGAGGCCGCCCAGCGGTACGCCGCCCAGAGAAAGGCCGCGCCGAAGGCGACCGGCAGGAGCCGCAGGCTCGATTCCGAGACGGCCACGACTCGCCAGAAATGGAGCAGCAGGAGGAAGAGCGGCGGATGCGCGTTGGTCAGGCTGATCCGATAGACGGCCGCCGCGTCCGGCGCGCTCGCGAGCTGGAAGTGGAGGGCCTCGTCGCCCGAGAGAGACGAGCCCCGCGCGGCCAGCAACCGGACCGCGAGGCCCGCCAGGGCGAGCAGCAGGGCCGCGCCCTCCTCGCGAAAACGCAGCCGCCGGCTTGCAGGCTCCGATGGCCGGACGCTCTCGGCGGTCAAGCTTCGGGCAGGAACTCGAGAGGCCTGGCCCGCGGGATCAGGCCTTCCTCCGCGCAGAGGCGGTAGAAGAGGTCGAGGCCGGCCAGGTCTCCGGCGTCGAGCTCGTAGTGGAGGGCATGGCGGAGGTAGTCCTCGACGACCGCCTCCGAAAGGCCCGACTCGGAGGACTCCTCGCGGATCAGGCGGCCGAAATCGCGCCGCCCCGCCTCGTAAGAGCCGCGAAGGAGATCTGCGACCCGCCGCGCCTCGACGCCGGGCGCCACCGCCCAGAACGCGAAGACGAACGGGTGCCCCGAGTAGGCCCGCCACTCGGCCGCGAGGTCCAGGATGACGTGGCCGTTCAGCCGCGTCTTCAGCGCGGGATCGCCGATGATCAGCCGCGCGTCGGCGGCGTCGGCTCCCCCCTCGGAGTACGACGGGGCCACGCCGTAGCGGCGAGAGAGGAGGATCCGCGTCAGGGCCGCCGACGTCCGGGACGCCGGGTCGAGCGCGACCGATCCGATCTTCTCCCGCGAGACGCGCGAGACGAGCAGCACCGACCGCACTTCCGAGGCCGCCGCGATGCCGAGGCCCGGCACGATCTTCAGCCCGGCAATGCGCTGGTACTCGACCGACGGGATCAGCCCCACCTCCGCCTGCCCCGAGGCGAGCTTCGCGGCGCAGACCGACGGAACGTCGCGCGACACGGAAACGCCGGCGGGCGGCTCCCGGAGAAGGCCCCAGGTCAGGGGCCGCGCGTTCAAGAAGTCGACGAGGGAGATGCGGAGAGGAGTCATCAGCCGTCAGTCTTCAGTTGTCAGTTCAGCCCCCGGCGGGCGACCCCCCAACTGAATACTGAGAACTGACAACTGACAACTTCTTATCCCTGGCTCATCAGATTCAGGAACTCCGCGTTGGTCTTCGTCTTCTCGAGCTTCTCCGTCAGGAGCTCCATCGCCTCGACCGTCGAGAGGGGGTTCAAGACCTTGCGCAGGACCCAGACGCGGTTGAGCTCCTGCTTGTCCATCAAGAGCTCTTCCTTGCGGGTGCCCGACTTGTTGATGTCGATGGCCGGGAAGACGCGCTTGTCGACGAGCTTGCGGTCGAGGTGGACCTCCATGTTGCCGGTCCCCTTGAACTCCTCGAAGATCACGTCGTCCATGCGCGAGCCCGTGTCGATCAGGGCCGTCGCGATGATCGTCAGCGACCCTCCCTCCTCGACGTTGCGGGCCGCGCCGAAGAACCGCTTCGGGCGCTGGAGGGCGTTGGAATCGACGCCGCCCGACAGGACCTTGCCCGAGGGGGGCACGATCGCGTTGTAGGCGCGGGCGAGCCGGGTGATCGAGTCGAGCAGGATCACCACGTCGCGCTTGTGCTCGACCAGGCGCTTGGCCTTTTCGATCACCATCTCCGCCACCTGCACGTGGCGGGCGGCCGGCTCGTCGAAGGTCGAGGAAATGACCTCGCCCTTGACCGAGCGCTGCATGTCGGTGACCTCCTCGGGCCGCTCGTCGATCAGGAGCACGATCAGCGTGATCTCGGGGTGGTTCGTCGAGATGGAGTTGGCCAGGGCCTGCAGGATCATGGTCTTGCCCGTGCGCGGCGCGGCGACGATCAGGCCGCGCTGCCCCTTGCCGACCGGGGCCACCAGGTCGAGCACGCGGGCGGACATGTTGTTGGGGACTTCCAGCTTGATGCGGTCCTGCGGGTAGAGCGGCGTCAGGTTGTCGAAGAAGATCTTGTCCCGGGCGACGTCGGGGTGCTCGAAGTTGACCGCCTCGACCTTGATCAACGCGAAGTAGCGCTCGCCTTCCTTGGGCGGGCGGATCTGGCCGGACACCGTGTCCCCCGTGCGCAGGTCGAACTTGCGGATCTGCGAGGGGGAGACGTAGATGTCGTCGGGACCCGGCAGGTAGTTGTACTCGGGAGCCCGCAGGAAGCCGAAGCCGTCGGGCAGGCACTCGAGGACCCCTTCCGAGAAGATCAGGCCCTTCTTCTCCGTCTGCGCCTGCAGGATCTTGAAGATCAGGTCCTGCTTGCGCATGCCGGTCGCGTTCTCGACCTCCAGGTCCTTGGCGATCTTCAGGAGTTGCGGAATCTTGATCTCGTGCAGCGCCCGGATGTCGAGCGTATCGGTCTGCTCGAGCGCCTGCTCGTCGACGGTCGTGTCCGGGAGCCCCTCGGTGGGGATCTCCAGCGTCTCGACGTCGGAGCCGTTGCCGCCTTTTCTTCTCGCCATAGCCTTATCCCCCGCCCTCTTTCAGTCTTCGGCGGATCTCCCGCCGCAATGCTTCGATTCCCTCGCCCGTCCGGGAGGACACCGGCAGCACGCCGCCGTGCTCCGCTTCGAGCTTCCGCCGGGCCGCCGCCCGCTCCCGCGCGCCGAGCTTGTCCCACTTCGTGGCCACGGCGAGCGTCGGCACGCCGAGCCCCTCGAGGTAGCGGCGCATCGTCCGGTCCACCGGGGCGTCCGGCACGCGGCTATCCGAGAGAAGCACGGCGAGCCTCACGCGGCCGCTCCGGAAGAGCGCGTCCGCGAGGCCCTGCCAGCGCCGGCGCTCCTCCCCGGAGACCCGCGCGAAGCCCGCGCCCGGCAGGTCCGCGAAGCAGTGTTCGTCTCCCGTTTCATAGAAGTAAATCCCACGCGTTTTACCCGGCGTCTGGCTGACCCGCGCGGCTGCTTTCCCGAGCAGCCGATTCAACAAGCTCGATTTTCCGACGTTCGAACGGCCCACGAAGGCGACGACGGGCGCGGGCGTCTCCGGAAAGTCCTCGAGGCGGTGGACCGCCGCGACCCGTTCCCCCCGGCCGGGCTTGCTTTTCAACGGACTAATGCGCGACCGTGCCCCCCTCGGCCGGTTTCGCGTCGGTGGCCAGGCTGGTGGCGGCCGGAGAGACCCCCTCCAGCGCGACCTTGATCACCTCGTCCATGTTCGAGACGAGGTGGAATTCCATGTCGCTCCGGATCTCCTCGGGCAGGTCGTCCAGGTCCTTGTCGTTCTCGGAGGAAAGGATGATCGTGCGGATGCCGGCCCGGTAGGCCGCCAGGACCTTGTCCTTGATGCCGCCGACCGGCAGCACCTTGCCCCGCAGCGTGATCTCCCCCGTCATCGCGACGTCCTTCAGGACCGGGATCTTCGTCACGGCCGAGAAGAGCGAGACGGCCATCGTGATGCCGGCCGAGGGCCCGTCCTTGGGGATCGCGCCTTCGGGCACATGGATGTGGATGTCGAACTTCTCGTGGAAGTTGGGATCCGCGTCGTACATCTCGGCCCGGCTGCGGACGTACGACACCGCCGCGCGCGCCGACTCCTGCATGACGTCGCCGAGCGAGCCGGTGAGTGTCAAATTTCCTTTCCCCTTCAAGAGAGAGGTCTCGGTCATCAGGATCTCGCCGCCGGCCTCGGTCCAGGCGAGCCCCGTGGCGATGCCGACCTCGGAGGTCTCGCCCTTGCGCCGGTTGCGGAACCGGGGCTTGCCCAGGAAGTCCCGCAGGTTCTCGGGAGTGATCCGAACCGGAGTCTCGACGCTCTTCTGCACGATCTTGCGCGCCACCTTGCGGCAGACGCTGCCGATCTCCCGCTCCAGGTTCCGCACGCCCGCTTCGCGCGTGTAGTTGGTGGTCAGGGCGAGGATCGTGTCGTCGCCGAACTCCACCTGGTCGGGCTTCAAGCCGTTGGCCTCGCGCTGCTTGGCCACGAGAAACTGCCGCGCGATCGCGATCTTCTCGTTGGGCGTGTAGCCGGACAGCGGAATGATCTCCATCCGGTCCTTCAGGGCCGGCGGGATCGGGTCGGCGATGTTGGCGGTCGCGATGAACATGACCTTGGAGAGGTCGTACTCGACGTCCAGGTAGTGGTCGAGGAAGGAGTGGTTCTGCTCCGGGTCGAGCACCTCGAGCAGCGCCGAGGCCGGGTCGCCCCGGAAGTCGGAGGACATCTTGTCCACTTCGTCCAGCAGGAAGACCGGATTGACGGTGCCCGCCTTCTTCATCATCTGGATGATCTGCCCGGGGAAGGCACCGATGTAGGTGCGCCGGTGGCCGCGGATCTCCGCCTCGTCCCGCACGCCGCCGAGCGACAGCCGCACGAACTTGCGGTTCAGGCTTCGGGCGATCGACTTGGCGAGCGAGGTCTTGCCCACGCCGGGCGGCCCCACGAAGCAGATGATCGAGCCCTTCGTCTTCTGCACGAGCTGGCGGACGGCCAGGAACTCCAGGATCCGCTCCTTGACCTTCTCGAGGCCGTAGTGGTCCTCGTTCAGGATCTTCTCGGCGCGCGTGATGTCCTTGGACTCCCGGGAGGCCTTGCGCCAGGGAACGCCGACCAGCCACTCGATGTAGTTGCGGGACACCGTCGCCTCGGCCGAAACGGGGGGCATGGCCTCCAGGCGCTTCAACTCCGTCTCCGCCTTCTCGCGGACCTCCTTGGGCATCCCGGAGGCGGCGATCTTCTTCTTGAGCTCCTCGACCTCGTCGCCCCGGTCGTCCTTGCGGCCGAGCTCCTGATGGATGGCCTTGATCTTCTCGTTGAGGTAGTACTCCTTCTGGGCCTTCTCCATCTGCTTCTTGACCTTGTTGTTGATCCGGCGGTCGATGTTGACCTTCTCGACCTCGATCTCCAGCAGGTCCTGAAGCTTCTGCAGCTGCTCGTACACGTTTTCGGCCTCGAGAAGCCGCTGCTTCTCGGCGGTCGCCACCGCGAGGTGGGCCGACAGCGTGTCGGCGAAGCGCTCCGGCTCCTCGACGCGAATCGAGGCGGCGATGCTCTCGAAGGCCAGGTGGTGCGAGAGCTTGGCGTACTGCTCGAAGAGGCCGAGCACCTTCGCCATGTACTCCTTGAGCTCCGCCGGGTCGGCCGGCCTGACGGCCGCGGGCCGCACCGTGACGGCCAGATACGCGTCGCGCTCCTCGAAGGCCTCGATCCGGGCCCGCCGCTGGCCCTCGACCATCACCTTGATGTGCCCGTTGGGGAGCTTCAAGGACTGGGCGACGGTCGCGACGACGCCGATCGCGTAGATGTCCTCCGCCTTGGGCTCGTCGAGCTGCGGGTCCCTCTGCGCCGCCAGGAAGAGGCGCTTGGTCGGGGTCGCGAGGGCGGCTTCGAGCGCGCGGATGGAGGACTCCCGGCCCACCACGAAGGGAGCCATCATGTGCGGAAAGACCACCATGTCCCTCAGGGGGACGAGCGGAAGCGTCTCCTCGATGCGGCTCGCGTTTTCGATCGATTTCATTTGGTTTCCTTCGGCGCTCCGGTCGCGGCCGAGGGGCGAGGGCCCCTATCCCGCCTTGCGCAGGATCGTGATCGGGTTCGTGTGATGCTTGACCACGTCCCGCGTGATGACGCACTCCTCGATGTCGTCGTCGGAGGGGATCTGGTACATGACGTCGAGCATCAGGTCCTCGATGATGATCTTGAGGCCCCGCGCGCCGACGTTGCGGGCCAGCGCCTCCTCGGCGATGGCCTCGATCGCATCATCGGTGAAACGCAACTGGACGTTCTCGAATTCCAGCATCGTCTGGTACTGCTTCACGAGCGAGTTCTTGGGCTCCTTCAGGATCTCGACGAGCGCCGCCTGGTCGAGCTCCGAGAGCGTCGCCACGACCGGCAGCCGCCCGACGAACTCGGGGATCATCCCGTACTTGATCAGGTCCTCGGGGTGGACTTTCTCGAGCAGGGCGCTCGGGCGCTTCTCCTTCTTGGTCGCGATCTTGGCGCCGAAGCCCATCGTCTTCTCGGTCATGCGCCGGCTGATGATGTCCTCCAGGCCCACGAAGGCGCCGCCGCAGAGGAACAGGATGTTCGTCGTGTCGATCTGGATGAATTCCTGGTGGGGGTGCTTGCGCCCTCCCTGCGGCGGGACGTTGGCGACGGTCCCCTCGAGGATCTTGAGCAGCGCCTGCTGGACGCCTTCGCCCGAGACGTCGCGCGTGATCGAGGGGTTCTCCCCCTTGCGCGCGATCTTGTCGACCTCGTCGATGTAGACGATACCGCGCTCGGTCTTGTCCTTGTCGTTGCCCGCGGCCTGGTAGAGCTTCAGGATGATGTTCTCGACGTCCTCGCCGACGTAACCCGCCTCGGTCAGGGTCGTGGCGTCCACGATCGTGAAGGGCACGGAGAGAAGCTTCGCCAGCGTCTGCGCGAGCAGCGTCTTGCCGGTGCCCGTCGGGCCGATCAGCAGGATGTTGGACTTCTGCAGCTCGACGTCCTGCAGCTTCCGGTTCTTCTCCAGGTAGTCGATGCGCTTGTAGTGGTTGTAGACGGCGACGGCGAGCTTCTTCTTCGCCTGCTCCTGGCCGATGACGTAGCTGTCCAGGAATTCCTTGATTTCCTTCGGCTTGGGGAGCTTCGCTTCCGGGGCTTGCGTCTCGAGAACCCGGTCTTCCGCGATGATGTCGAGGCAAATGTCGACGCACTCGTCGCAGATGTAGACCGTCGGACCCGCGATCAACTTCTTGACGTCCCTCTGGCTCTTGTTGCAGAAGGAGCAGCGAAGCACATCGCCGTTTCCGGTTTTCTTCGACATTTATTAGCCTCCGGGGGGAGCTCTCCGATTCTAGGTGAGCCTCCCGGACCCGTCAACGGGCCCCCGCCCGATCCCGTGTCACTCTAGCACACCCACCGGGGGAAACGTCCGGCGCGCGGCCCTATTCCCGAGCGCGTTTTTCCGCGCCATCGGCACGAAAGTGGGTGCGCGAAGGTGTCAACTTTTCGCCTTCCAGAGCGCGAACCAGCCGAGCACCCGGACGCCGCTCTTGTCGATCGGTATGCGAGATTGCTGCCGGTTTCCGGCCTCCGCTTCCACCCGCGCCCGCTCGGCCGCCGTCTCGCTCTCGAGCTCTGCGCGCAACGCGTCGCGCTCGCGCGTCCACTCCGCGATCTTCTGCTCCGATTCCTTTACGCCTTCCGCGGCGCGCTGGATTCTCCCGTAGGCGCGCCCTCCCGCGCGGCCGGCCGACCCGATCGAGCGCTTGCCGCCGCCGAGCAGCGTCCCGATCACGCTCGCCCCCACGTCGATGGCGCTGTACGTCGTCGCCCGCGCCTTCTCCGCGCGGTCCCGCTCGAGCTCGCGCGTCTCGTCCGCGATGCGCCGCTCGAGGCTCTCGAGGCGCCGCTCGAGGGGGCCCCGGAGCTTCCGGACACGACGGCCGGCCTCTTCGGCGACCGCGGCCGCGACCCGCGATGCGAATTCCGCGTCGGCCTCGCCGGGCTGTCGGGCGATGCCGAGGGAGGCGATCGCCTGCACGGTGAAGCCTTCCGCCGCGACGAAATCCTTCGCCGCGCGTTCGAGCGACGCCGCCGCGTTCGGGCGGGTCGCCCACGGCGGAAGAGGGCCGTAGCTCGCTCCGGAGGGCGCCGCGGCGGACCAGTCCTCCAGCCGCGTCTCCCGGTCGGAACCGGGCGCGGGCGCCGGCCCCGAGCCGAAGCGAACCAGGCGCCGCTCCGTTCCGGCCACGGCAGGGCGCTGCCGCGAGATCCTCGCCTCGACGAGCGCCGCGACCTCTCCTTCCAGCCGCGCGCCCGAGGCGAGCCCGGGCGCGTACCTCGACTGGAAGACCGGGTCGAGCGCCGGAGCGACGGGCGAGCCCGCCTCCTCGGGCGAGGCCGCTCCCGCCTCGCGCGGCGGCTCCAGGGGAGCCGCGGCCGAGGGCTCCGCGAACTGGCTCGCGAGGTCCGGGATCTGGCGCAGCGCCAGCGGCCCGCGCAGGTAGGCGCGCGCCCAGCGCGACTCGAAGACGACCGGGCCGCCGTCGCGGTGAACGTCGTGGAGCAGGAAGCGGCGCTTCTCCAGCCCGCTGATCGCGCGATCCGCCTCGCTTCGCGACATGCCGAGCCCCGCCCCTTCGAGCCCGTCGAGCAGGCGCTCCTTGTCCCGCTCCGCCTGGAGCCTGCCCACCAGCCACGTGCCCGCGTTGGTCAGCGCCTTGTAGTCGAGATCCACCGGGTTCTGCGTGACGACCAGGACGCCGACGCCGAATGCCCGCGCCTGCTTCAGCAGCGAAAGCAGCGGCCGCTTCGACGGCGGCTCGGAGACGGGGGGCAGGAAGCCGAAGACCTCGTCGAAGTAGAGAAGCGCCTTCAGCTCGGTCGCGCCCGACTGGGTCCTCGTCCAGGCCCACAGGCGCTCGAGGAACCGCGTCACGAAGAACATGCGCTGCCGGTCGTCCAGGTGCGCGAGGTAGAAGAGGTTGCAGGCGGGGCGGCCCGAGGCGTCCCGCATCATGCGGCCCGGATCGATCGGCTCGCCGGTTCGCCAGGAATCGAAGTCGGGCGAGGAGAGGACGTTGTTCAGCGCGAGCGCGAGCTCGCGGCGCCGGGCTCGCGGGAGGACCGTGTCCAGGTCCATCGCGCCGACGCGCGTAAACGGTGGGTTCTCCGCCAGCGCCACCAGGTCGGCCAGGCCGACGCTCTTTCCCTCCCGCCACCGCGTCTCAAGAATGCGCGCGAGCAGGATGTGCCGCGGGTCGGAGAGCGGGTCCGCTTCGATGCCCGACAGGGCGAGCAGGCCCGAGACGGCGCCCCGGATCTCGTCGCGCGCCGCCTCCTCGTCGCGCTCGAAGGAAAGGCCCTCCGGCAGGCCGAGCGAGCCCAGGGCGTCCACGGGACGCCCCGTTCGGGAGCCGGGAGTGAAGACGCGCCAGCTGACTCCCTGGCGCAGGCGATGCAGGGAATCGGGCGCGACGCCCCACTTCTTCAGGCCCTCGCTCCAGGCGCGAGCCTGCGCCGCCCCCTCCTGCTCGGCGCTCCTGCCGGCGCGGCGCGCCGCCTCCGGATCCACCCATTTCGCGAAATCCTCCGGGCGCAGCTCCGGAAAGAGAAGCAGCAGGTTCGTGACGTCGCCCTTGGGGTCGAGCAGGAAGAGAGGCGTGTCGGCGAGAAGCAACTCCTCGAGCAGATCGATGCAGAGCCCCGTCTTGCCGCTCCCCGTCATGCCCACGCACACGCCGTGGGTCGTGAGGTCGCCGATCGGGTAATCGAGCGGCTTTCCGTCGGCCGTCCGGCCAAGGTAGGCGGTTGGCACGGAGGA
>JBLMXY010000234.1:0-4044 GCA_050257975.1 Acidobacteriota bacterium | reverse complement strand
CGCGTTCGCCGGAGAGGTCGCGCCGTTGCCATGCCGGAATCGTAAGGCAGATTCGGCTTCAAGGCTTGCCCAGAAGATCGAGCGCCCCCACGGTGAGGGCCGCCGCGCCCGTCTTGATCGTCGGCTCCCGGTCGGGCGCCCAGAGAGACGAATGCAGCGAGGGAAGCCGCATCGGGTCTCCCTTCACGGCGTCGAATTTGCTTTTCTCGACGCCCCCGACCCAGAAGAGGACCGACGGAGCGCCCGCCGCCTTGCCGATCTCGCCGAAGTCCTCGGCCGCCATGATGGGCCGGCTCTCGACCACGCGGGAGCTTCCGAACACCGCCGCAAAGGCGGTCATCAGGCGCTTGGCGAGGGCCGGGTCGTTGTACGTGGCGTTTCCGCCTTCCACGACTCTGACCGTCGGTTCCTTCGGGGCGTTGGCCGCCGCGGCTTCGGCCTTCGCGATGCGTTCGATCGCGGACAGCAGGCGCTTGCGAACCTCGTCCTTGTAGCACCGGACCGTCAGCTGCAGCTTCACTTCGTCCGGGATGATGTTGTGCTTGGTCCCTCCGTGGATCGATCCCACGGTCACGACCGCCGGATCGCGCGGGTCGTTTTCCCGCGCGACGATCGTCTGCAGGGCGACGACCGTGCGCGCCGCGATGACGATAGGGTCCACCGTCGCCTGCGGCGCCGAGCCGTGGCCGCCGCGGCCGTAGATCGTGATGTCCACCGAGTCGACGTTGGCCAGCGCGTAACCCGGCGTGACGCCGATCTGGCCGGCCGGCTCGGAAGCGCTGTCGTGGAGCGCGATCGCGAAGTCGGGCTTCGGGAACCGCGTGAGCAGGCCGTCCTGGATCATGGCCGAGGCCCCGCCCCCCTTCTCCTCGGCCGGCTGGCCGATCAGGACGAGCGTGCCGCGCCAGCGGTCCTTCGCTCTTGCGAGCAGCGTCGCCGCCCCGACGAGAGCGGTGACGTGCACGTCGTGTCCGCACGCGTGCATGACCGGAACCGTCGCGCCCGAGTCGTCCGTGGCGGTGGCCTTGCTCGCGTAGGCGAGGCCGGTCTTCTCCTCGACGGGAAGCGCGTCCATGTCGGCGCGGATCAGGACGGTCGGCCCCTTGCCGTTCTTCATCACGGCCACGACACCCGTCTTCCCGACGCCGGTCGTGACGTCGTACCCGAGAGCGCGCAGGCGCTCCGCGAGCTTGCCCGCCGTCTTCTCCTCGTGGAAGGAGAGCTCCGGGTTGCGATGCAGATCGACGTAGAACTTCTCGAGGTCGGGATAGAGAGCGTCCAGCGGCGCCAGGGCGGTGGTCGCCGCGGGCCCGGCTCCGGCGGCGAGCGCCGGCAGGCCGAGGACGACGGCGATCGCGGCGAGGAAAGCGCGGCGCATGAATCCTCCTGTTCCGGGCGGCAACCACATCAGAGGGGCATTCCGCTGTCAAGAATCGTGTGCGACACTGCCCGAAGATGATCGGGAAGGGCGAAGAGCGGCCCCGGCGACTCGGCACGCTCGCGAGCCTCGAGGCCGCCCTCTCCTCCCGGCGCATCGGCGCGGTCGCGCTCCAGTCCTTCGCGTCGGGTCTTCCCCTCGGCCTCATCTGGATCGCGCTTCCGGCCTGGCTCACCTATCGCGGCGTCGACATCAAGGCCGTGGGCCTCTTTTCTCTGGCCCAGGCCCCCTGGACGTTCAAGTTCCTCTGGGCGCCGCTCATGGACCGCTACAGCCCGGGATTCCTCGGGCGCAAGCGCTCCTGGATGGTGATCTCGCAGGTCTTGCTGATGCTCGGAATCGGTTCCCTCGCGCTCCAGGCGAACGCGCCGCGAGTCGGAGTGGTCGCCGCCATCGCCCTCTTCGTCGCGTTCTGGTCCGCTTCCCAGGACATCGCGATCGACGGCTACGCCGTCGAGGTGCTCGAGAAAGGAGAGCAGGGCGCGGCGGTCGGGGCGCGCGTGGCCCTCTACCGCGCGGCCACGCTGCTTTCGGGAGCCGTGGCGATCACGCTGGGGGAGAGGCTCGGCTGGGGCGGCGTGTTTCTCGGGCTGGCGCTGCTTTCCCTTCCGCTTCTTGCCATCGTCGTCCGGTCTCCGGAGCCGCCGCCGGTCTCGCGCGCCCCGGCAACGCTGCGCGAAGCCGTCTTCGAGCCGCTGGCGGGCATCTTCCGGAAGACCCGCGCGCTCGAAATCGTCGCCTTCCTGCTGCTCTACAAGTTCGGCGAGAACCTCGCGACGGCGCTGACGCGCCCCTTTCTCATCCAGAAGTGCTTTTCGCCCGAGGACGTCGGCCTGGCGACCGCCACGATCGGCCTCGTCGCCATCATCGCGGGAACCTTCTTCGGCGGCTGGATGAGCGAGCGCGTCGGCCTCGGGCGCGCGCTCTGGATCTTCGGCCTGATCCAGTCGGTCGGCTTCCTCGGCTACGTCGCGGTGGACCAGATGACGCCGGGTGTGCCGTGCGCCGCCGGGCCGGGCGCTCTCGTTCAGCCGTTTGGCACTCGGCTCGCGATGTACGCCGCGGTCGGCGTCGAGAACCTCTGCCAGGGGATGGCGACCGGGGCGTTCGGAGTTCTCCTCCTTCGGCTGACCCAGAAGCAGTTCTCCGCGACGCAGTACGCCCTGTTCTCGAGCATCTTCGCCCTGGGCCGGACGCTCGCGGGCCCGCCGGCGGGGTTCCTGGTGGACGCGATCGGCTGGACGCCGTTCTTTCTGGTGAGCGTCGTGGCGTCGATCCCGGGCCTCGTTCTGCTGCAGCGGTTCGTTCCGTTCCGCGTCCGGGAGCCCGACCTGGAGGTCGAGCAAGAGCGCGAGCGCCGGCCCGTCACCCGCGGGCAGCTGCTTCTGCGAAGCGGCACGGCCGGCGCGGCCGGCTTTCTCGCGGGCGCCGCCACCTCGGCGCTCCTCGCCGCGCTCAAGGCCTTGCGGGCTCGGCCGGGATCCTCGCTCGGCTTCTTCTCCGAGCTGGCTCGCCTGCTTTCCCCCCTGACCGCCTCGGACTGGATTCGCCTGGCTGGGCCCGTCGTCCTCGGAGGCGTGACGGCGCTTGCCGCGGCGGCGCTCCTGTCGGCGCGGCGCGGGATCGCGAGGGCCCGGCGGGCCGTCCGCGCCCGATGAGGCACGTCCTCGGCATCGACGCGGGCGGCACGAAGACGCGGGCGCTGCTCGCGACCGAGGCGGGGGACGTGGTTGCCGGGGCCGCGGCCGGGGGCGCCAACCTGCGCACGCACGGCGAGCTGGAGGTGGAGAAGGTTCTCCACGCCGTCATCGAGGAGGTCTGCGCGGCGGCCGGAACGCGTCCCGACGCCGTGGCGCTCGGGATCGCCGGCGCGGGACGGCCGGACGACGCCGGGGTGCTGCGGGAGGTCCTGCGGCGCATCGGCTTTCGCGAGCGGGTCGTCGTGACCAACGACGCGCACATCGCCTTCGTCGCCGGATCGGCGCGGCGCGTCGGTCTGGCCCTCGTCTGCGGAACCGGCTCGATCGCCTGGGGACAGAACGCCGCGGGGCAGGTCGCGCGCGCCGGCGGCTGGGGCTGGCACGTCGGGGACGAAGGCTCGGGCTTTTGGATCGGCGAGCGCGCGATTCGCCATGTCCTGCGGGCGCTGGACGGCCGCGGCCCGGCGACGACCCTCGAAAGGGCGCTGCTCGACCACTTCTCGATCGAAAAGGCCGAAGAGATCGTGCGCGCGATCTACGACGGGGACTATCCGCGCCACCACGTGGCTCTCTTCGCCGTCGCCGTCGAGCGGGCCGCCCTGGCCGGAGACCCTGTCGCCGCGCGCATCCTGGAGGACGCTTCCGAGGAGCTGGTGCTCGCCGCCCGGACCGTCATCCGGCGGCTCGGACTTGCCGGAACCGCCTACGACGTCGTGCTCTCGGGCGGGACATTCCGGGCCGTGCACACGCTCGAGCGGCGCGTGGCGGAGAGGCTCGCGTCCGCCGAGGCGCGCGTCGAGCCGCTCGCGCAGGAGCCGGCCACCGGCGCCGTGAAGCTCGCGCTCGAGGCTCTTCGAGGTCCGGCTCGGTGAAGCGGCTGATCGTCAACGCCGACGACTTCGGCCG
>JBLMXY010000233.1:0-7863 GCA_050257975.1 Acidobacteriota bacterium | reverse complement strand
TTCCCGAGTCGGTCAGGGGAGGGCCATAGTAGCCGCCGGAAGGGCCGACGATGTGACAGGCGCGACACCCGAGGGTGACGTAGAGACGCTCTCCCTCGACGGGGTCGGCGTCCGAAGCCGGTCTGCCCGCAAACGGGTCGTCGGGGATCCTCGGGTCCACGAAAAGGCTCTGGATCATGTCCGCGAGCTCGGCGGCCTCCTGCCGAGGCATTCGCAGGATGGGCATGCGCTCGGTCAGGATCGGCCGAATCGTGAACGAGAGGACGAGGTAGTCCACGAGCCAGTCGCGCTGGACCTTGCTCCCCTCGAAGGTGAGCGGCGCCGTCGAGATGTCTCCGCCCTGCTGCCCGATCTGGTGGCAGGAGAGGCAGCGATAGCGGTCGATGAGCCGGCCGGCGCCCGCGGCCGGGATCGGCGCGGGCAGCGCGGCCGGGAGGACGCGATAGGGCTCGGGAACGGGCTCGGCGCCCATCGCGAGAAGCGCCGTGACCACGGCCCGGGTTTCCTCTGGGCCGAAGCCGTAGGACGGCATCTTGAGGCCATTGGCGAAGGAGCGGGGGGATCCGATCTTGGCGGCGAGCCAGGATGTCAGTGTGCGCGGAAGATCCGTCCGGCGGCCGAAGTCGAGCGAGGTGGCCTTCTTGTCGCCGATCCCGTCCAGGTCCGGCCCGAACTTCTCGGTCTGCCGCGCGCCCTCGGGCGCGCCGTGGCAGGAGAAGCAGCCGTAGCGCCGGAAGAGCTTCTGGCCGTTCTCGGCGAGCGTCCGGTTGACGTGGAGCGGCTCGAGGATGTCCTTCGGAGCGTCGAAGTCGCGGAGCTCATCTTCCAGGTACGCCACCAGATCCCGCGATTCCGTCTCGTCGAAGTGGTACTGCGGCATCGGCGTGCGCGGGTTGAACGCATGCGGGTCGCGCACGAAGGCCAGCAGCCACCCGCGGCTCGCCCCCGAGGCGATCTTCGAGAGCTCCGGCGCCGAGCCCTGGCCCTTTCCTTCGACCGTGTGGCAGGAGATGCAGCGCGACTCGGCGAAGAGCTTCTTCCCGCTGGCCGCGTCGCCGGGCGGCTCCTCGCCCGCGGCGTGGACTCGGCGGGCCAGCGACTCCGGGGCTTCGAGGCCGAACAGGTAATTCGTCAGGTCCTCGATGTCTCGCGCGGCGAGCTGGAAATTGGGCATCGTCGCGTTGGGGTCGACTTGCCGCGGATTCTTCAGCCAGCGGCGGACCCACTCGGCGCCCGTCTTGACCGGCAGGGTGGCCAGGGGCGGCGCCGGCGAACGGAAGTTCTCCTGGCCCCGGACTCCGTGGCAGGCGAAGCATCCGGATTGCGCCATGAGGGCGCGTCCGCGGGAGAGCAGGGGAGCTCCCGGAATGCTCGCGGCCGCGTGGCAGCGCCCGCAGCCCGCTTCGACGTACTCCGTCGGCAGCATCGGCGGTCCGGCGTCGGGCGCCGTCGCATGCGCCTCCCCCTGGGTCGTGGCCAGGCCCTGCCCGGAATGGCACGAAGTGCAGCCGAAGCGATCGAAGCCTTCCGGTGTATGGGGCGTCCACGGATGGAGCGCGAAAGGCTGGGGCGCCCCTTTCATGAGCGCGTCGGAGACGCCGAGGTGGCACGTCGTGCAGCGGTCCACGCGGTTCTCGAACTCCGGCAGCCAGATCTGGTGAATCGCGACGGGCTTTCGCGCGTAGTCGCGCGCCTGCCGAGCGCTCGTCGCGCGCGCGACGGCGAGCTGGCGGAACCGGTTCTGAATCTTCCGGTAGGGCCGAAGCGCGTTCTTTGCCGGCGAAATCGCCAGGACGGCGAGGAAGGCGACGCTGGTCAGAGCGAAGAGTCGCTTGAGCGGCACGGTCTTGCCTCAGCCCTGCGGACCGGAGACCCAGGGCCAGACGAACGACCAGCCGGGGCCCCGGAAGAACGTTCCGATGATCGTGAGGACCGCGGCGACGACGGTGAACCAGAGCATGATCCATTCCGGCAGCGTCACCTTCGCGAGTGTCCGGCGCAAGGGGCCGCCACGCTCGCCCCCGCGCGCGGCGAACATGGCGACCCCGACGGCGGCCGTCGGGACGACGATCGGCCAGCAGCGGAAGGCGCCGAACAGGACGACGAGGGCGGCCGTCGCCGCCGCCAGGGACGCCGCCCCCGCCTTGCCGGCGCTGCGCCAGAGAGGCGCCGCGGTCAGATTGATGCGGGCATAGGGGATCACGACCAGGGCCACGACGACCAGAACGGGCATCAGGACGCCGGCCACGACGGGAGGAAAGTAATGGAGCAGCTCCTGCAGGCCGAGGAAGTACCAGGGCGCCTTCGCCGGGTTCGGCGTCTCGAGGGGATTCGCGATCCCTTCCAGCGGCGCGTCCAGAAGGATCGCGGCCACCGCGAGCGCGATCACGACGATCTGAAGAAGGATCACCTCGCGCACGATCAGGTTCGGGAAGGCCATCACGTACTTTTCGTCCGTGGTGCGAACCGCCGGGCGGATGTCGGGCCGGACGAGCGCGACGCGGCGCGGTGTGGCGATCGGGTCGCCCGATTCGACGAGATCCAGGGGCGGTGTCGCGCTCATCGGACCTCCTCCCCATCGGCGGAATCCTCGGGAGGACCCTGGACTCCTCCATCCTTCCGGACCCGCCAGATGTGCACCGAGAGCAGGAGCAGCAGGGCGACGGGCAGGACGACACAGTGGAGAACGTAGAAGCGCAGCAGGGCGTTCTCGGAAACGATGTTGCCGCCGAGCAGAAGGAATCGCACCTTTTCGCCCAGGAGCGGCGCCTCCTTGGCCATGTTGGTGCCCACCGACACGCCCCAGAAGGCCAGCTGGTCCCAGGGCAGCAGATAGCCCGTGTAGGAGAGCAGCAGCGTCGCGATCAGGAGGACGACGCCGACGACCCAGTTGAACTGCCGGGGCGGCCGATAGGCGCGGTGGAAGAACACGCGCAGCATGTGCAGGAACGTGGAAAACACCATCAGGTGAGCCGCCCAACGGTGCATGTTGCGCAGAAACATCCCGTTGTCGACGACGAACTGGAGCTCCTTCATGTCGCGGTAGGCCTGCGGGACCGAGGGGTGGTAATAGAACATCAGCAAGATTCCGGTGGCGATGAGGACGAGGGCGCAGGCGAGGGAGATTCCGCCCAGCCAGTAGGTGTGTCGGAAGCGCAGCGTCTTCTCGCGGACCTTGACCGGATGAACGTGAAGAAACAGGTTCTCGAACACGATCAGCGAGCGGTTGCGATTCGTGTCGGCGACGCCGTGCCGGACGATCGAACGGTAGACGCTGGACCCGCGGACCCAGCGCGAGAGTGCCTGGGAGTTCATGCCCGGAACACCTTCCCGCGGGCGACGACGATCCCCGTGTCGACGACCAGCGCGCCCGTGCTGTCGGTCGTCACATCCAGCCAGGGGAGAGGCCTCGGGGCCGGTCCCTGCACGACGTTGCCTTCCAGATCGAAGCGGCTTCCGTGACACGGGCAGGCGATCACGTTCTGATCGGAGAGAAAGCGGGTGATGCACCCGAGGTGCGTGCAGACGGCCGAGAGCGCGTAGACGCCCCCGGGCGCGCCGATCACGTAGGCCTTCCGCTCCTTGTTGAAGCGCACCGTCCCCTCCGGATAGTCCCCGGGATCTCCGGCCCGAAAGGTCGTCGGCGGCTCGAAGAGAACTTTCGGCTTGAGGAAGTCGAGGGTCACGACCCCCGACCCGACGGCGGCCACGGCGCACGCTCCGATCCCCAGGCGCGTCAGGAAGTCGCGGCGGGGCGGCGTCTCCGTCTCGATCTGCGGGGGCTCCAGGGGCTCGTCAGGCAATGGCTTCCTCCTTGGAGTGAAAACTCTGCATCGTGATCGTTCCGGCGGGGCATCGGGCGGCGCAGAGGCCGCAGCGAATGCAGACCTCCTCGTCCTTGATCAGGATCGAGCCGGCGCGGCGCCCCTCCACCAGGATCGGGGCGAGCTCGCGCGCCGAAGCCGGCAGGGACTGCACCCGGGCGAGGGGGACGATCTCGATGCAGTCCTCCGGGCAGATGTCCTGGCAGCCCCCGCAGAGAATGCACTCCGTTCCCCGGTCCGCATCCTGCGCGAAGATCGTGTTGGTCCAGCAGCGGAGGCAGCGGGCGCCTTCCAGGCGCGCCTCTTTCTCCCCGAAACATTCTTCGACCTCGGCGATGCCGATGCGCCGGGAGATGGGGCGGGTGGGCGGCCGCTGGCGCGGCACGCCTTCGAAGTCGAGCCAGCGGTCGTACCGCCGATGGACGTCGATCTCGACCAGGGTGTCGGCGGGGGGCCGGGCGCGTCCCCGCAAGTGCTCGTCGATCGACCGGGCCGCCAGCTTCCCGTCGGCGATGGCGTTGATCGCGATCCGCGGGCCGAAGGCGGCGTCGCCTCCCGCGTACACGCCCGAGGCCGTCGTCGCGAGGGTCCGGGTGTCGACCGTGATTCGTCCCTGGCGGTTCTCGATGCCGTCCTCGGGCCGCAGGAAGGAGAAGTCTCCGGTCTGCCCGATCGCCATGATCACCGTGTCGGCCGGCACGACCACCTCGGATCCTTCCACGAACTGGGGGGCGAAGCGGCCCTTCTCGTCGAAGACCCTCGAGACCGCCAGCAGCTCCACGCCCGCCACCGTCCCGTCGCTGCCGACGAAGCGCTTGGGTCCGACCCGGTGGCGGAAGCGGATGCCTTCTCGGCCGGCCTCCTCGATCTCCTCCCGGTCCGCCGGCATCTCGGTTTCCGACTCGAGGCTGCAGACGGTGACCTCGCGGGCGCCGAAGCGGATCGCGCTTCGGGCCACGTCGAGCGCCTGGACGACCGAGAGGTTGCGCTGCAGATTCTCCTGCTCGCCGCCCCGTGCCGCCGTTCTCGCGACGTCGAGGGCGACGTTGCCGCCGCCGATGACGACGACGCGGCGGCCCATTTCGACCTTGTAGCCGAGATTGATGTTGAGCAGGTAGTCGATTCCGCGGAGCACGCCGTCGAGCTCCACGCCCTCGATCGAAAGCTCGCGGCTCCGCATCGCTCCCACTCCGAGGAAGATCGCCGCGTATCCCTGCTCCCGCAGATCCGCCAGGGTGAAGTCCGTGCCGAGCCGCACGCCGGTCTTCAGCTCGACGCCGAGAGAGAGGATCGCGTTCACCTCGAGCTGGATCAGAGCGCGCGGCAGCCGGTACTCCGGCACTCCCAGCCTGAGCATTCCGCCGGCGACCGGGGCCGCCTCGAAGATCGTGACCGGGTATCCCATCAGGGCGAGGTCGTGGGCGCAGGCGAGGCCGGCCGGCCCCGACCCGATGACCGCGACGCGCTCCGCGTAGCGGTCGCGGCGCCGCCCGTAGATCTCGGCCAGCACCGAGAGGTCGATCATGCTCTCGACCCCGAAACGTTCCGTCACGAAGCGCTTGAGCGCGCGAATCGAGATCGGCGCGTCGATCTCCCCCCGCCGGCATGCCTTCTCGCAGGGCGCCGCGCAGATCCGTCCGCAGATCGAGGCGAGAGGGTTCGGCCTGCGGGCGACCGCGTACGCCTCCCGGTAGCGGCCCTGCGCGATCAGGGAGACGTACTTGCCGGCCTCCGTGTGGACGGGACACGCCCACTTGCAGGGGAAGTTGCGCTCGAGCCACTCCCGATTGAACTGCACCCGGCCCCCTACTTGGCGATCTCGAAGTCCACTTCGGTAGCCCCCGCGACGGTCGCCGGCTTCTCGGCGGCCTTCAGCTTCGGGTGCCACACCTTGACCGTGCAGGCCCCGTCGGGCACGTTGCCGATGTGGTAGCTGCCGTCGGCCTTGGCGACGGCGAAATAGGGCGTCGGCACTGCGACGACGTAGGCCTCCATCTCCGGATGCACCTTGCAAAGGAGGACCGCGACGCATTCCTTCTTGAACGTATAGCTGCGCGTCTCGCCCTGCGGCCAGGTCCCGAGATTGAATTTCTCCGCGCAGGCTTCGGGGGTGAAGACGTTGTGCAGGACCTTGTCGGAGTTGAGAAAGTCCACGGTCGTGCCGACCAGAACGGGAAGGACGTGCGGAGTGAAAACCAGGTCCTTCTGGTCGATCCGGGCGTGCTCCCTGGGGGCCGCGAAGGTCTTGCCGGGGATCGAGGAAACATAGACGACCGCGTCGGCGCAGTCCCGGACTCCCTTGCACGTGACCTTGCCGTGCAGGTCGCCCGCCGCGAGCGGAAGCGCCAGCAGCAGAAGCTGGGAACCGACGAACATCCTTTTCATGGATCCTTCTCCTTCAAAAGGCCGCGCGAAGAATGGCGGCGATGCTGTAGTCGAGAGAGTTGTGCAGGTCCCGGTGATACTCCGCCATCAGCTTGATGTTCGCGGCGGCGAGGAAGCTGAAGTTGGCGTTGAGGGCCTCGATGCGGGAGACGGTCGGGTCCGCCGGGCGGAGGTTCTCGTAACGGAGCGAGACTTGAAAGGGGGGAGTGATGACGTAGTCGGCCTGGACGAACCACGTGTCGTAGGTCCTCTTGGTCGTGTCGATCTCCTCTCCCGTCTCCGGGTCCCGAAGCTGGAGCTTGTCGGTTCCGTGCAGGCCGACTCCGAAGAGGTTCAGGTCGCCGAGATAGAGCGAGCCGTAGACGCCGATCCGCTCGTAGCGGAGGTCCTGCTGGTTGAAGGGGTTTCCGAGGTCGTCGGTCACGGGAAAGTCCACACCCGTGCCGTTTCCCGTGTAGCCCAGCACTCCGATTCGGAAGGAGGTCTCCCGCCAGTTCTCCGGGGGCAGCTTCACGCCGGTCGTGTCGCCGTCCAGACCCATCCCGCCGAACTTGTAGTCGATCCGGCCATAGACGTCCTTCTGGCTGTTGCTTCCGAAGGAGCCGTTGGGGCCCCCCGAGCCGATCGGGCTGTCGACGCCGACGACGTAGAGCAGGCGGTGCGCGGCCACGCCATACATCTCGATCGCGCGAGCCCCCGCCGGAAGGCTGACGCCCGCCCCCTCTTCTCCCAGTCCCGTCCCGCCGCGGATTCCGATCGGGTTGTAGGCGAAGAGCGTGTCGATCGCGCTGTCGGTCATGATCCACATTTCCTGAAAGCCATCCCACGCGTTGGGGACCAGCTTGCCGATCCGGAAGTTGACGAGATGCTCCGGGCCGAAGGCCGAGTTGTAGCTGAGGACGGCGTGCTCGATCCCGACGTCCGTGCCTCCTTCGGGCGTGTCCTCGAACGTCAGCTCGCCGAAGAAGCCCCAGTGCTTTCCGAGCGTGCCGGCCGTGAAGAGGTTCACCTCCTGCGGGAACTGGAAGTCGTTGTGGATGATCTGGTGTCCGGTTTCGTCGTTCGAGGACTGGTAAAGATCGGCGAACTTGACGTTCACCGCGAGCGGAACATTCCCGGGCAGCGTGCTCGGATAGACCATCTTCGGCCAGAGCCTCTCGTAGGCTTCCGCGCCGAGCGAAACCGGTTTCTGCTTGACCTGCTCCTCGGTCTCTCCGGGGAGGCGGTAGCCGTTGAGTCGGAACGCCTGGCCGAAGGGATTGAGCTTGGGAAAGATGGTGTGACAGGTCTGGCAGGACGTCTGGTACTTGCGGGAGAAGACCGGCACCGCGTCGGCGGTTCGGGCGCCACCACCCAGAAAGAGATAGCCGACCGTGAGAGCGGCAAAGAGCGCGCAAAGGCCGCGTCTGGAGTTTTCCACGTCAATCCTCCTTTCCTGGCTGGGATCGTGCGGGAAGCGTCCAGACGCGGAAATGCCGCGTTTGCACCAAATCCGGTGGGGAGAACGCACCAGGCGGGGGAACTCGCCCGCACTATTCACGAACGACTCCGGCCGCCGCTCCGATCCCGGGGGCGCGGGGGGCGCCGTGCGCCCCCTGCTCACAAGAGCCCGCCGGGGCGGCGTCAGCGCTCCTCGCCGATGCGCATCGGCATC
>JBLMXY010000232.1:0-7985 GCA_050257975.1 Acidobacteriota bacterium | reverse complement strand
ACTTCGGCAACGCCGCCATCAAGATCCTCATGCCGGAGAAGCTGCAATCGGTGGAGAAGGGCCTGCGGCTCATCGGCCAGGGGGACCAGGTCGACGCGTTCGTGCTCAGCATGAACCGCGCGGCGGAGAAGGCCGCTCCCTCGGCGAAGGGCATCTTCGTGGATGCCATCACGAACATGAGCTTCGATGATGCCAAGAAGATCCTCTCGGGCGGCGACACGGCCGCGACCGACTACTTCCGGGCGAAGACCGGAGACTCGCTGACGGCCGCGTTCACGCCGGTCGTCAAGGACTCCATGAAGGACGTCGGCGTGGTGCAGCAGTACCAGCAGCTCCAGGGCGCGTACAAGTCCGTCCCGTTTGGCTCGAGCCTGCCGTCGCTCGACATCGAGTCTTATGTCGTCGGCAAGGCGCTCGACGGGCTGTTCCTCGTGCTCGGCCAGGAGGAAAAGAAGATTCGCACGGACCCCGGGGCGCGGGTTACCGATCTTCTGAAGTCGGTATTCGGGAAGTAAGTCCAGAGCGCTGAGCAGCTAAGGGCTGCCCCCCTCACCCTGCCCTCCCCCCGCCGGGGGGAGAGAAGTGGAGGGGCCACCTCTCCTGGCGGGAGCGGGGGCGCGGTTCTTCTCCATCTCCCTCTGGGAGAGTGGGAGCGCGGGGGGTCTCCCCTCGCCGCACTTCCGCGTCGGCCGCGGCCGAGGGCCGCATCTCGCGAAGCGCGCGGCCAGTTGGGGTGAGGGCGTGACATACGTGACGATAGTCGTCCCCTCACCCCCTACCCAACTCCCATGGGGAGAGGGGACGGAAGCGTTCCGGGCTCTTCTCCTTCTCCCGCTGAGATAGGGAATGGTTCGATCGTCTCTTTCATGCTGGCGTCGGCAAAGTGCCGGCCACCCTTCGGGTTACGGCGGTGCGGGGCCATCTGCCGCGTCTTCGCTCCTCGACGAGCCTCTCGCATCGCCGTCGTCGCGCTTCCCTGCATCGGACCCCGCGGGGCGCGCCACGCCATCCCACACCCTTTTTTGGCACCCTGCTAGCGCTTCCTCTCGACCTGGTCCACCGCGACGGGCCGGCGGTGCTCCGGGTTGTAGAACTCGAACGTGGAGTCGCCGTGCTCCTTGGCGCGATACATGGCGATGTCGGCGTTGCGGACCAGCGTCTCCGGATCCGTGCCGTCGGCCGGAAAAAGGCTGATGCCGATCGAGGTGGTCACGGTCACGGTCACGCTCTTTCCTTCGAGCTCGATCGGCCGCGCGATGGTGTCGAGGATCTTTCCCGCGGCGAGCGCCGCCGCCCGGGCGTCTTCGAGCTCCGGGAGGAACACGATGAACTCGTCGCCCCCCATGCGCGCCGCGGTGTCCTGTCCGCGCAGATCGGACTTCAGCCGCCCGCCCACTTCGCGCAGCACCTCGTCGCCGCGCGCATGCCCGAACGAGTCGTTGATGATCTTGAAATCGTCCAGGTCCAGGAACATGACGGCAATCTTCTCGTCCCGCCTGCGGGCGCGCGAGAGGGCTTGAGTCAACCGATCCTGGAAGAGAGATCGGTTCGGAAGATCCGTCAGCGCGTCGTGATACGCGAGCCGCTGGATCTGCGCTTCCTCCTGCGCGCGCAGTGTGATGTCGCGAACGATTCCCGTGAAGACGCGGGGCCGCCCCTCGCGCTCTTGCGCGAACGACACCTCGAGCGGGATCTCGCGTCCGTCCTGGTGCCTGGCGCGGAGCCGGACCGCGGCCGTGGAGTCGGGCGATGCGGCGCTCTCGAGGCACCGGCGTAGGACGGACCCGGGCTCCTCCCGGTGCTCTTCGGGCAGGAGATCCTCGAAGCTCGCGCCGACCAGGCGGGCCGCCGGGCGGCCGAAGATCCGCGCCGCCGCAGAATTCGCGAAGAGGATCCGGCCTCGCTCGTCGATCGAGAGGATCCCATCGGTCACCGTCTCGGTCACCGAACGGTATCGCTCCTCGGACTGCGCGATCTCGCGGCCGAGCCTGCGCACGACGAGGGCGCTCGAGAGAAGCAGGAGCCCGGCCGCCCCGACGACGAGCTGCAGGACCAGTCCTCTGGTCCAGCGGGCTGCCTCGCCCAGGGTGAACGAGTAGTCGTCTTCGAGCGGCGTGACGCGCGCGTTGACCGCGTCGATCTCGGCGAGGATCGGCGCGAGGGCCTCGCGCTCGGCGCCGGCCTGGACGGCGGCGTGCAGGCGGTGCCCGGCCTCGACGAGAGCGGAGATCTCCGCGTCTCCGCGCTTCCAGATCGCGATCGCCTTCCGCAGATAGCGGACCCGGTGGAAGTAGCGAAACAGGAGGGCCATGTTCCGGACGTCATCGGGATGATTGCGTCCCAGGATGAATCCGCGCTGAACGACCTCGAGATGGAATTTCGGCTTCTCGAGCTCCTCGCGGGCCATCCGGTCGCCGAGCGGGACCTGGATGGCCGACTCATAGGCTTGATATGCAGCCTCGTCGCGGCTTTCCGCGTAGCGATGAAGCCAGTTGACGGCGTCCTTCTGGGCCTTCGACCAGAGTCCCTCGGCGCCGACGTACGCCCGCACTCCCGAGAGCATGAAGAGGCCGATTTGCGCTGTGACCGCGATCGCGACCACCGTCCCGAAGCCGACACCGAGCAGAATCAGAGTGTTGCGCCTGGAAGGGCGCCGGGCCCGATCACGCCGAGGCCTCGACTTGCCGTTTGTCTGCAAAGGCTTTCAGGCGGCCCTGCCGCAAGGCTTCCGGCTCGTCCTGCTCCTTGTTTGGACAATTATAGCGGGGATTGCGGACCTCATCTCTCCCGGTCCCCATAGGATCCTGGCCACCGAGTCAGGCCATGCACTTCCGCGCCACAAGCCCGTACGACCTCCATCGCCCCTCGAAATGCGAGAAGCGGGTCGCCTTGCGGCATCGCGGCGTCCCCGAGGCGGACCCGAGCGAGTTCGTCGAGCTTCTGCGCCGCCTGGGGGAGCGCCACGAGAGGGCCCATTGCAACACCCTTGCCGACGTCCGCGACCTTTCGCCCTTCAAGGGCGACGCCGAGGCCCACGAGCGGGAGACACTCGCCGCGATCCGCGCCGGCGCTCCTGCCGTCTACCAGGCCCGCTTCAGCGCGGAAGTCATCCTCGACGGCGAAACCCACGACCTCGTCGGCGAGCCGGACTTCCTGATTCTCGCACCGGGCGGCGGTTACTTCGTCCGCGACTCCAAGCTGGCGCGGCACGTCGGCGGCGGCCGCCATCCCGAGATCGTTCTACAACTCCAGCTCTACGGCTGGCTCTACGAGCGTGCCGTCGGAGCCCCGCCGGCCGGTCTCGAGGTCCACTGCGGAACGGGCGCGGTCATCGTCGTCCCGTACGACGGCAAGGCCGCTCTGGATCACCTGCGCGAGCTGCGCCGCATGCGCCTCGCGCCGGAGGACGCCTACGAGCCGGTCGGCTGGTCCAAGTGCGCCGCCTGCGGTTACCGTGAGCTCTGCTGGAAGAGGGCCGAGGCCGCTCGCGACGTCGCGCTGCTGCCGGGCGTGAGCCAGGACTGGGCGCGCAGGCTCCACGAGCAGAGCGTCGCCGACATCCCCGCGCTGCGCGCCGCGTTCGATCGGCCCGACCTTCGCCCTCTCTTCTGCGAACCCGCCACCAGGAAGAGCCCCGAACGGATGAAGCCCGCCGCGGTGACCATCCGCCGAAGCCTCAAGGCCCACGAGTCGAACGCGCCGGTCCCGATCACGCCCCTCGAGCTTCCCGGTCCATCCGACTGCGTCATCCTCGACCTCGAAGGCCTCCCCCCTCAGCTCGACGAGCTCGAGAAGGTCTACCTCTGGGGCATCAAGGACTTTCGCTGCGATCCGCCGCGGTACCTGCACGCGGATGCGGGCATCGGCGAAGAAGGCGACCGGCGCGGCTGGGAGGATTTTCTGCGCATCGCGTCCGGCCTGCTCGAAGCCAGCCCCGATCTGCGCTTCGTCCACTACGGCAATTACGAGCAGACGAAGATCAACCTCTATCTCGAGCGCTTTCCCCCTCTCCCTCCGGGAGAGGGCCAGGGTGAGGGGCCTCTTTCCCCTCTCCCCCCGGGAGAGGGTCGGGGTGAGGGCGTTCCTCCCGCCGACCAGATCCAATCCCCTCCGCCCACGGCCGGGGGCGTCGCCACCGGCCTCCTCTCCCGCCTCTTCGACCTCCACCGCGCCGTCAAACGTTCCTTCGCCCTTCCCGTCCCGAGCAACAGCCTCAAGCAAATCGAGAAACTCGCCGGCTTTTCCCGCGAGCTCCCCGACGCGAACGGCGCCTGGGCCATGTGCCGCTACATCGAAGCGACCGAGACCTCCGACCCCGCCGCCCGCGACGCGATCGTCGGCAGGATCCTCGCCTACAACGAGGAGGACCTGGACGCGACGCGGGCGGTGATGGAGTGGATGCGGAGCCTGCCGGCACCCGAGACGTAGGCTCGATTGGCAGGCTTCGCCCATGGTCTGTACCTTGCGTACGTTTGGGACGTATCGCACAGTTCGTCCATGACGCGCCTCCGAACCAGCAAGGCCCGGCAGGATTTCGCGGACACCCTGAACCGCGTCGCCTACGGCCGCGAACGAATCGTTCTGGCCCGGCGAGGCCGGGACCTGGCGGCGATCGTCCCCATGGACGATCTGGAGCTGATCCGCGCGCTCGAGGATCGAATCGATCTCGAGAAAGCCAGGAAGGCCCTGAAGGAGAAGGGCAGCGTCTCCTGGAAGAGGGTCAAGGCCGACCTCCACCTCTGATCCCTCCCTCGAATGGCTTACGAGGTCCGGCTCAAGCCTTCGGCGCAACGCGCACTCCGAAAGCTTCCTCGCGAGATCCAGCGTCGCATCGCCCGGCGCCTCGACAACCTCGCGGACGACACTCGACCCGCTGGTTGCGAGAGACTCGCGGGCGCCGAAGGGCTCTATCGGGTCCGGGCGGGAGACTGCAGGATCGTGTACGAGGTTGACGATGATGCGATTGTCGTTCTGGTCGTGGCAATCGGCGATCGAAGCGACGTGTATCGCGCGCTCTGACCGCGCGGCCCTCGTCCCCTGTCCACGCCTCCACTCCGAGAGCGCCGCTTACCGCGAGGGAGCAGGGTTTCCGAGCTCTGCAAGGCGGATCCGGACGCCGGGCGAATTCCTTCGGTCACGGCAGATCCCGTAGTTCATCTTTGTGAATACCATCGCCGCGGCTCAGCGCCTGCCCGGTCCGGGATACCTCGCTCTCGCTCGGGACGACACGCCCTGGGGGACGAGTCCGCCGGTATGAGCCTGTCATTCCGAGGCCGGCAGGCCGAGGAGTTCCAAGCTTCTTCGCCAAGGACGCCGTGTTGAGTTCCTCCTGATCCGTTTGGATCATTGAAGACCAGGGCTTGCGGAAAAGAATGACGGCGTGATCGAGTGGGCCGCGAATCGGCCAGCCCGCGAGGTCCTGGCAAACGTCCTCCCGCGCCTCGCCTGCGCTCTTTGTGCGGCTCTGCTCGCCGCCGCAACCGCTCGCGCCCAGGCCCCACCCGAGTCCCCGCCCCCGATCCCGGGGCCGCGTTTCGAGGTCGCGGTTCTGGCCGGCTACCAGATCAACAGCAATTTGACCTGGAACGAGGTGACACCCTACACGATCGTGGACGTCGACGACTCTCCGACCTGGGGAGTGACGGGCGGCTACGCCTTCGGCCCGAGCCTCGCGGGGGAGATTCAGTACAGCTACGCAAGGCCGAAGGCGACCGCCGTCGCGCGCGATCCGCACACTCCGAGCCCCACCTTCGAGATCGGAGTACACCAGTTTCAGTTCGTTCCCGTGGCCAATTTCGCGCCGCCGCGCGCTTCCGTGCGCCCGTACTTCGGTTTCGGCATCGGATTCACCCTCCTCAACGGGAGCCCTACGCTCGACAACACGATTCAGCCGGCCTTCAGCGTCTTGCTCGGCGTGAAGACCTATTTCGGCAAGACCCTCGGTCTGCGCGCCGAGTTTCGCTATGCGCCCGCCTTTCTTTATACGACCGGCAACGGCACGGAGCTGTGTTTCTACGACGGCGGCTGCTGGAACACGGGAGACCGGTACCTCCAGCAGATCGACTTCCGAGGCGGCGCGACATTCCGCTTCTGACCGGGCGCGAGTGTCCGTCCTGATTTGCCGAGCTTCCGACGCGAGAATCCTCCCGACCCGAGATGAGGGCTGCCGCTCGGGATGATCTCGCCAATTCCTGACCCTGCCGGCACCCTGAGATAGACTCCGCCCAAATTTCGCCTCAGGAGAAGTGAGCGGAACTTCGCGGGCGGCGCGCCCCTCCGTGTCATTTCGATTGCGGCGACGAAGGTGCTGCGCACCAAGGAGGTCTCATGAGACGTCTGCTCCGCCCGATTCCGCTCCTGCTTCTCGTTCTGTTCTTCTTCGGCGCCCGCATCGGCCAGGCGCAGATGGCCAGGCAAGAGACGAAGCAGCCGACGGCGCGAGTCGCGCTCTATCGGGTTGCCCCGGGCAAGCATCTGGAGTTCCTGAAGTGGGTGGCGGAAAACGACGCGATCGACAAGGAGGCCGGCGTGCCGGTCTCACAGATCTACGCGCACACGAACGGAGACAGTTGGGACTATCTGCAAATCGCGCCGGATTTGAGCGACGCCCAGCAGGCCAAGGTCGACGAAGTCGCCAGGAAGCACGGCCGCAAGACCGGTTTCGCCGCGAGCCTCGAGTTTCGAACGATGATGGCCTGGCACACCGACACCATGGTGATCGGGCCGGTGACGGCTGCCGACCTCGTCGCGGCGGCGGGCAAGTAGAGCTCTCGAACCCTCTCTCCTGCGGGGACGCGTCTGCCCCGTCCTCCTGAGGAGACCTCGACGAGGGATCCCGAGCTTCATCGCGCCCCCGCCATGCCGTGGTTCAGGGCCTGCCGAGCTCGGGATCCCTCTGGATCGTCGGGGTCAGTCCGGGATTGCGTGCTCGTCCCGGACCTCCACGCCGCCGAGAACCCGAGGTAAGGGTCGGCGCCGGCGAGACGGGGCAAACGAGGGGCTGTCTCAGGGCCCTGCCGGGTCGGGTCCACCGCTGCCGCTCGGGACGACTCTCGGGGAAACGGGCAGACTCCTTGCACGGTACAGATCGGATGAGCGCCTATCGTTCGGAGAAGCTCGGCAGGCCGGCGAACCGCTTGATGCGATCGGTTCGCAGCTCCTCGACCGGCCGCGTCTCGACATCTGCCTGTCGCTGCTCGACTTACGGCCGCGAGCCGGCAGAAGCCCGACGGCCACCTCCCGCGTTCACGCAACCGGGCGCCCGCCCGGCCGGACCGGTTCCATGGCCTCCGTCGTGACCGCCGAGAAACCCGGCAACGCTCATCGCGAGAGCGAAGAGCATTTCGCCCATCTCGTTTCGGGCGTTCAGGACTACGCCATCTTCCTGCTCGACTCCGGAGGGCACATCGCGAGCTGGAACACCGGAGCGGAGCGGATCAAGGGGTACACGGAGCCGGAGATCCTGGGGAAACACTTCTCCCTCTTCTACACTCCGGAGGCGATCGCGCAGGGCCTGCCTCGGCGTGCGCTTCGCGTCGCGGCGGCCGAGGGACAGTTCGCGGACGAGGGCTGGCGGCTTCGGAAGGGCGGTGCCCGCTTCTGGGCGAGCGTCTTGATCACGACGGTGCGGGACCGGGACGGAGCCCTGCGGGGGTACTTCAAGATCACCCGCGACTTGACCCAGCGCCGTGAGGGCGAGGTCGCCCTGCGGGAGAGCGAGGAGCGTTTCCGGCTCCTCGTCGACGGCGTCCTCGATTACGCGATCTTCATGCTCACCCCCGAGGGGAACATCGGCAGCTGGAACCAGGGGGCCGAGCGACTCAAGGGCTACACCGCCGCGGAGATCATCGGGAAGCACTTTTCGTGCTTCTATCCCCCGGACGCCGTCGAGCAGGGCAAGCCGGCATGGGAGCTTCGGCAGGCGATCGAGCAGGGCCGGATCGAGGACGAGGGGTGGAGGATCCGCAAGGACGGATCGCGGTTCT
>JBLMXY010000231.1:0-6234 GCA_050257975.1 Acidobacteriota bacterium | reverse complement strand
GACCGAGGTCATGGTCATCGGAGAGTAGGGGGCCGACGTGCGCTCCGGCTCGGTGAGCCTCGTCCTGTGTTTGACCCTCCTGGGCCCGAAAGCGCCGGCGCCGGCCGCGCAGTCGCCCCTTCTGGTGTTCGCCGCCGCGAGCCTGACGGAGTCGATGCAGGAGATCGGCAAGGCGGTCGAGGAGAAGTCGGGCGGCCGGGTGCAATTCTCCTTCGGCGCGTCGAGTGACCTCGCGCGCCAGATCCAGGCCGGCGCCCCCGCCGACGTCTTCTTCTCGGCGGACACCGCCAGGATGGACGTTCTCGAGAAGGCCGGGCTCGTGCGCAGGGAAGACCGGCGAGAGTTTCTGGGCAACCTGCTCGTCGTGGTCGTGCCGGCCAGCGCGCGCGAGGCTCCCCGCAGCCCGGCGGATCTCGTCAGGTTGCCGAGGCTCGCGCTGGCCGATCCGCAGGCGGTTCCGGCCGGAATCTACGCCCGAGAGTGGCTCGAGTCGGTTGGGCTGTGGACGCAGGTCGCGCCCCGAGTCGTCCCCACGCTCGACGTGCGCGCGGCGCTCGCAGCGGTCGAGACCGAGGCGGCGCCGGCGGCCGTCGTTTACGGCACCGACGCCGCGATCTCCTCCCGCGTGCGCGTGGCCTTCGAGGTGCGCGACGGCCCTTCGATCACATATTCGCTCGCGCGCCTTGCCGCTTCGAAGAACCCGTCGGCGGCTTCCTTCGTGGAGTTTGCGGCGGGAGAAGCCGGCCGCGCGGTCTTTCGCAAACGGGGCTTCGTGGTTCGCGCGGCCCGGACCGCGCGGTAGAGGAGCCGGGCACGCCGGAGAAATCCGCGACTCATGAGCGCTGAAGACTTCTCGATTCTCCTGCTGACGCTTCGCGTGGCGCTCGTCTCGACGGCGGTCATCCTGCCTTTCGGAGTCGCGACGGCCTGGCTCCTCTCCCGCGGCCACGGCGCGGGCAACCGCGTCGGGGAGACCCTGCTCGCCCTGCCGCTCGTTCTTCCGCCGACGGCGGTGGGACTCCTGCTTCTCGAGCTGCTTCGCCGGTCCGGCCCGCTCGGACGCCTGCTCGATCGCGCCGGAATCGAGCTTCTCTTCACCTGGAAGGCGGTCGCGCTGGCGACGGCCGTGATGTCGTTTCCGCTGCTCGTGCGGCCGGCGCGCGCGGCCTTCTCCGAGGTGCAGCCGCGCCTGCTCGGCATGGCGCGATCGCTCGGACACCGGCCGCTGTCGGTCTTCTTCCGGGTCGCCCTCCCTCTGGCATGGCGAGGGATTCTCGGAGGCACGCTGCTCGCCTTTTCGCGGGCGCTCGGGGAATTCGGCGCCACGATCCTGGTGGCCGGCAACATCCCGGGCAGGACGCAAACGCTGGCGCTCGCGATTTTCCACCGCGCGCAGATCGGCCGGGACCGGGACGCCTTTCGCCTCGTGGGCATCGTGGTCGCGATCGCCTTTCTCGCGGTCTGGGGGACCGAGGCGCTCGAGCGACGCCGCGCGCGCGCGGATCGCGGCGCGGAGGGCTCGTGATCCGCCTGGATCTGCGGCTGCCGCTCGCGCGGTTCGATCTCGACGTGCGCGTCGAGCTCGAGGGCGACTCGGTCGCGGTGATGGGCCCGTCGGGCGCGGGCAAGACGTCGCTGCTGGAGGCGATCGCGGGCCTGCGGCGCGCCTCCGGGCTCGTCGAGGTCTTCGGGGAGCGCCTGCTCGACGACGCCGCGGGAATCCGCCTGCCGCCCGAGCGCCGCCGCGTCGGATACGTGCCGCAGGACGCGCTTCTCTTTCCGCACCTGACCGCGGTGGAAAACGTGCGCTTCGGCCTCGCGCGCGAGGAACCGTCGGCCCGGCTCTTCGAGGAGGCGGTCGGGATCCTGGAGATCGGCCCGCTGCTCTCGCGCTATCCGGCCACGCTCTCGGGAGGAGAGCGCCAGCGCGTGGCGCTCGCGCGCGCGATCTCGACGCGGCCGCGCCTTCTGCTGCTCGACGAGCCGCTGGCCGGCCTGGACGTGGCGCTCAAGGAGAGGATCCTTCCGTATCTGCTTCGCGTGCGGGACGAGATGCGAATCCCGCTTCTTTACGTCACGCACAATGCGGGCGAGGCGCTCCTGCTCGCCCGCGAGGCGCTGCTCCTGCGGTCCGGCGGGGTCGAAGCCTCGGGAGAGGCGGCGCAGGTGTTCGCCTCGCGCCGGCTCGAGGCGCTCGATCCGGCGGCGAGCTTCGACAACGTCTTCGAAGGCTTCCTGCGCCCGCAGGCCGCCGCCGGGACGGCAGTCTTCGTCGTGCGGGGGGGAGGCGCGCCTCTCGTCGTTCCGATGGCCGCGGGCGGGGAGCTCGGTCGCGCGGTCTTCTCGGTGGCTCCCGAAGACGTCTTGCTGTCGCTCGAGCCGCTCCGGCGCGTGTCCGCTCGAAACGTCCTCGAGGGCCGCGTCGAGTCGGTGGACCCTCGGGACGGCGACGCGATCGTGGGCGTGCGCACCGAGGGGATGCTCTGGAGAGCGCATGTCACGGCGGCCGCGGTCGCGGATCTCGGCCTCGAGCGAGAGGGCAGGGTCTGGATCGCCGTCAAGACGCAGGCGTTTCGCCGCCTGCACTGACGTTTCGCTGTGCTACGTTCGCCGCGCGTGAGAAAGGCCGGCGCGCTGCTCGTCGTCTCGTCGTTTCTCGCCGCGTCCTGCGGGCGCCGCGAGACGGCCGGCCCCTCCGCGCAGACAGTCGAGCGCCCCGCGCCGCCGGTCGAATCCGCGGATGTCTCCTCTCGAGCGAGGCGGCCCGAGGGCGCGCGCGCGCCGGTGATCTGGATCGGGCTCGACGGCCTCGACTGGGAGCTGCTCGACCGCCTGTCGGCGGAAGGGAAGGTGCCCAATTGGAAGCGTCTCGCCTCCGAGGGATACACGGCGAACCTGCGGAGCGACTTTCCGCTCCTCTCGCCGATCCTCTGGACCACCGCCGCGACGGGTGTCGAGCCCGACGTCCACCGCGTCCTCGACTTCCAGGAGGTCGATCCGAAGACCGGCCGCAAGGTCCCGATCTCGGGATTCTCGCGCGCGGTTCCGGCCGTTTGGAACGTGGCCTCGGCGGCCGGGCGCAAGGTCGGCGTCGTCGGCTGGTGGGCGACGCACCCGGCCGAGGAGGTCGACGGTTTCTTCGTCTCCGACCGGGCGAGCCCGATTCTCTTCGACGGGTTGCCGTTGTCGGGCGCCGCCTTCCCGGCGTCGCTCGAGGCGGGCGTCGGACAGGTCGTGCGGCGCGACGGGCGAATCGCTCCCGAGGACCTCCTCCCGTACCTCGACGTGCCGGAATCCGAGATCACGCAGGCGTTGTCGAGCGGCGCCGGGATGGAGAACCGGATCGTCGCCCTGGCGCGCATCCTCGCGGCGACCCGCGTCACGCAGCGCATCGCGCGCGACCTCTACGACCGCGAGCTTCCCGATCTGGCCGCGGTCTATTTCGAGGGGACCGACGAAGTCGGGCACGTCTTCGCGCCCTACACCCCGCCGCGGCCCGACTGCCCGTCGGTCTCCGACGCGGACTTCGCCCGGTACCGGCGCGCCGTCGAGACATATTACGGGGCGGTCGACCGGATCCTCGGCCAGTGGATGCGCCGGGCCGAGGAGGACCGCGCGACGTTGATCGTGAGCTCGGACCACGGCTTCAGATGGGGAACGGACCGGCCCTGCGGCCTCGCTTCGGGCAACTGGAGCACCGCGGCCTTCTGGCATCGCCCGGATGGCGTCTTCGCGGCCTGGGGCAGGGGAGTGCGGCGTTCCGCGGAACGAGGCCGGGCGAGCCTCCCGGACCTCGCGCCGACGGTGCTCGCGCTGGAAGGGCTTCCCGCCGACCGGAGAATGCCGGGCTCGGCCATCGCGCCGGCGTTTGCCGCGCTGGCGACGCCTGCCAGGACGGACGAGCTTTCGCGAGTCCCGGTGCGCCGCGTCGCCACGGCGGCTCTCTCGGCGGAGCAATCGAGCGAGTACGCGAAGAAGCTCCTCGCCCTGGGATACCTCTCGCCCGGCGAGACGCGGCCGCTTTCCGCCTCGCCGGGCGACCGGCCCGGCATGACGGAGGGCGCCTGGAACAACCTCGGAATGTACTACCGGGAAACGAAGAAGGACCTCGCGGCGGCGCGTTCCGCCTTCGAGGAGTCGCTGCGCCTGCGCCCCGACTACTACTCGCCGATGTTCAATCTGGCCGTCCTCTTCCGCGAAAAGGGCGAAACGCGCGCCGCCGAGGAGTGGCTCTTCCGATCGCTTGCCGCCCTCGAGTCGGATCCCTCCGCCGCCATTGCGGGCTGGGCCCGCGACTATCAACGGGAGGGAAAACCGGCGGCGGCCAGCTCGCTCCTGGAGCGCGCCGCGAAGACGTACCCGGACAACGAGATCGTCGCCCGGGAGCGCGCCCGGTCTCTCTATCGAGGAAAGGACTGCCGCGGCGCCGTCGAGGCCCTGTCCCGCTTCGAGGCGACGACGACCGATCCCCGGACCTTGAACGACCTCGCGCTTTTCGAGACCTGCCTCGCCGACCGGGAAGCGGTGATCCGGCTGCTCGAGAAGTCCCTCGCCCTGAAGCCTGACCAGCCCGAAATCGCGCGCTCCCTCGAGGTGGTCCGGAAGGCCGGCAGATAGCCAGCGCAGCCGCTTCCTCTCCGAGCTCGGGATGACGGCTCCCGACTCGCAGCCAGCGCAGGAAACACTACGGCGAGTGCGGAACCGCCTGGTAGTGCTCGCCCAGGAGATCCCGGCCGAAGTCGCCCGCGAAGTCGCGCCAGACGGTGTGGATGTGGTTGGCGCCGTCTTGCGTATCGTCGTACTCGATGAGAAACGTCGGCCCCTGGATGCGGTAGTAGTGAGGCTGGCCGGGCTCGGCGCCTCCCGCCCACGCGAAGCGGATCTTTTCGAAGCCGGCCGCGCGCAATTTCTCCCGCCGGTCGCCGGCGATGTCCTCCGGCATCCGCGACAGGTACTCCTCCAGGAGCCTGATGAAGAGATCCCGCTGCGGCGGCTCGAGGTCGGCGACGGCGATGCCGGCCGGCGCCAGCGGGTCGACCTTCGCGGCGTTGCCGGTCACGATCTCCGACGGAGCGACGTTGCGGAAGACGGCGGCGGCGCGCTGGCGTTCGTCGAGGGAACGAAGCAGCTCGCGAGCCCGGTCCTCTTCTCCCGCGAGCGCGCGCTTTCCTGAAAGCGCCCCCGCGCCCACGGTCGCCGGGTTCGCCCCGAAGAAGGACGGCGTGTGCGAGACCGCGATCCCGCCGGCGAGCGTGTAGTTGAGCGAGAGATGATGGCCTTCGAAGCGCCATCCCCAGGCCGATCGGCCGGACGGACTGCCGAAGAGGGAGAAGTAGTAGCGGTCGGGATCGCGCCGCGGGGAGCCCTCGATCTCGCGCAGGACCGCCTCGAGCGCCATGATGTCGGAGGCCTTCCGGTAGCCGGACGAGGAGAGCCCCGCGCGCAGCAGCTCCTCGGCGAGCCTCCTTTGAGCCGGATCGAGGTCTTTCAGCGGCAGCCCCCGGCGCGAGCGCGGCACGAAGTTCCAGTCGAAGCGCTCCGGGTCCTCGAGCGGGAACAGGGCCTGCGCGCGCTGCGCCGGCGCGAGCGAGGCCAGGAAGCGATCGGCCGCCTGCGCCATTTTTTCGGCCGAGCGCAGGCGCAGGGACTCGGCCGCGAGCGAGATGGCCGCGAGAAGCGCCGGGCCGAGGACGAGGAGAACCGCCGTGCCGGCGAGCTGGCCGCGGGCCCCTGGGGGCTGCCGACCCGGGGAGCTCATGGTTTTCGGGCGGGGGTGTTGTCGGCCAGCGCCCTCAGCTCGATGCTCGCGAGGCCGTAGGAGGAACGGGCGCGGTCGCCGTAGACGATCAGCCTCACGGGAGCTTCGTTTTCCGGCAGCGGTCCGGCGGCCGTCTCGGCCACGAGGAAGGCCCGCGGATCGGCCCGGTGCATGAGGAGCTCGCCCACCGAGAAGGCGACCGTGTAGCCGTCCCGAGCGGTCGCCAGGACGACCGACGGAGCGAGCTTGCGCTGGGAGGGCATGGTCTTCGTGTCGACGCCGTTCTTCTCGAGCACTTCGAGAAGCGGCAGGCCGTGATAGACGGTGACGTTGCCCTGCGCGTCTTCCAGACGGACGTCGCTGCGGCCGGACCCGAGCAGCGACTCTGGCGGCAACGGCCGGTCCGGAGAGCCGGGCAGCCGAAGGACGGTCGGGGGCGAAGCGCCGGGAGCCGGCAGGGCCAGGCACAGGAGGGC
>JBLMXY010000230.1:0-5235 GCA_050257975.1 Acidobacteriota bacterium | reverse complement strand
TACGAGGCGCGGCTGCCCGGCAAGCCGGGCGGGTAGCGCCCGCGCCCCTTGCCATCCGGTCCTCCGGGTGCGACCCTCCGCCCTCGTGGCGGACCCCCTCGACCCGCACCCGGCCCTGCGCACGTCGCTCCGGCTCTCCGAGCGCGTCGCGGCGACGCTCCTGCTCGTGGCCGCGGCCGTGGCCACGGCCTTCCTCGCCGTCCCCGGCCTGCCGCCGGAGAGCCCGGGCGAGGAGGCGCTCGGTCTGCCCGCCCCCGCCACCGTGCGGGCCACCCGCGACATGGCCGTCCCGGACGAGCAGGCCACGCGTCGCTGGCGGGAGGAGGCGGCGGCCGACGAGCCGCGGGTCTTCGACCACGACCTCGGGGCCGCCGACGAGGTGGCCGCCCGGGTCCGCGGCGCCTTCCAGCTCATGCGGGGCGAGGCCGACCGCTGGCAGGAGCGCCGGCCCGCGGGGCGCCGGGACGCCCGCGCCGAGTCGGCCGACCTCGTCCGGGCGCTCGCCGCGCACCGGGACGAGATGGCCTCCCGGCTCCAGCTCTGGGTGGACGACGCCGCCTTCACCGCGCTCGCCGAGGCGCGCTTCGGCGAGGCCACCGAGGAGCGGCTCATCGCGCTGCTCCGGGCCCAGCTGTCCAGGCCCCTGGTCGAGGACCGGGCGCTCCTCGCCGCCGACCGCGGGCGGGGAATCCGGGTGCGCGAGGTCCGGGGCGGCGCCGTGCGCGCGGAGCGCCTCGTGCGTGACCTGGACGGGCTCTCCGATCTCGACGCCGCCCGAGCGGCCCTGGCGCGCGCCGCGGCGGCGCTGACCGGCGTTCCGGCCCGCGAGCGCGCGGCGCTCGCCAGCGTGGGCGGGGAGCTCCTGCGCCCCTCGCTCGTCCTCTCGCAGTCGGAGACCGAGCGCCGGCGGGCGCTCGCGGCCGCCGGCGTGGCGCCCGTGGTCGTGCCGATCCGGCGCGGGGAGGTGGTGGTCCGGGCCGGGGATCGGCTGGAGCGGCGCCACCTGGCCGTGCTCCGCGGCATGCGGGAGCAGACGCGCCTCTTCGACCGCGCCGCGATGCGTGTGGGAGCGGGCGTCCTGGTGGCCTCGATCCTGATCGTCCTCTGGGGGGCGGCGGCCCGGCTCGGCAGCTCCATCCGTCCCCGGCGACGCGGCGCGGTGCTGCTCTCCGGCCTCTACCTCGCCATGCTGGCCGCAGCCGCGGGGGGCATCGCCGCGGCCGACGCGCTGCGCGATCTCGCCCTGCCTCTCGGCCCCGACGCCTTCTCGCTGCTCGTGCCCGTGCCCGCCGGGGCGGCGGTGGCCGCGATGCTGCTCTCCCCGGCGGCCGGCGTGCTGCTCGCCATCGCGGTGGGGACCTCGGTGGGCATGCTGGGCGGCCCGTCGGTGGTGCTGGGGATCCAGGTCACGCTGGCCTCGGTGGCGGCCGCGCTCCTCCTCGCGCGGGTGCAGCGCCGGCGGCACGTCTGGCGGGCCGGTCTCGCCGTGGGGGCGTTCCAGGCCGTCCTGGTCGCGTCGGGCTGGCTCTTCGCCGGACGGGCCCGGTTCGAGCTGCCGGCGCTCGACCTGGCGGCGTCGCTCGCGGCGGCCTTCCTCTCGGGGGCGGTGCTGCTCCCGCTGGTCGTCGTGGTCGCGGTCCCGATCCTGGAGCGGGTCCTGGGGCTGGCGAGCGACCTCCGGCTCCGCGACCTCGCGAGCCTGAACCACCCGGCGCTGAAGGAGCTCATCGTCCAGGCGCCCGGGACGTGGCACCACTCGGTCGTGTCCGGAGCGCTCGCCGAGGCGGCCGCCGAGGCCATCGGGGCCGACGCGCTCCTCGCCAAGGTCGGGGCCCACTTCCACGACCTGGGGAAGGGGAGGGACCCGGCGTCGTTCCTCGAGACCACCCGCGGCGAGACCCGGCTGGCCGAGCGTCCCGCCCAGGCCGCCGCGGCGCGCGTGCGGCGCCACGTCGAGGACGGCATGGCCGCGGCGCGCCGCTGGAAGCTGCCCCGGCCGGTGGTCGACCTGGTCGCGCAGCACCACGGGACGCGGCTCGTCTCCTTCTTCTGGTCCCGGGACCGCCAGCCCGCGCCGGGGGAGTCGCCTGCATGACCGTCGACTCTTTTTCATAGCGGGGAGGGATCTCCAGGCCGAGCGTCTCGGGCCTTCCTGTCTCGGGCATGATGATCTTCGACATGACGATCGCCCCGACCGCCGAGAGGAGCGATGAAGATACGAGATGGCCCGCAATCGTCGGGAACTTCCCTCGCAGCATAAAAACATACAATGCGGGTACATTTGATGCGGTCGTTGACATGCCTGCAGCAAGGACCGTGCAATATTCCGAGCGTGTCATCGTCCCCAGATATGGCAGGATCGTCATGTTCGCCTCGACGCCGACAAATATGTTGCTCGAGACGCTGAGAGATTCTGCGCCGCTTATCCTCATCAGCCTTGTGAAGGCGCGGGAGAAGATCTTTATCAGCCAGGGCATTATGCCTATGTAGTAGAGCGCAGCCATGAGACTCGCAAAGAAGATGATCGTCGGCAGCGCATGAAAGGCAAGGATGAAGCCTATCGACTCCTCGCCAGCTTCGTTTCTCGTGCCCGGAGGAAGGGCGAGCCTGCCGAAGAGGAACTTCGTTCCGGCCATGGCGCTGTCGAGTACGCGAACGACCGCATTGTTTATGACGAGGAAGACCTGAGAGCCGACCGGCACCACGAAGATGAAAAAGGCGAATACTATTTGAAGTAGGGTTCCCCATATGATCACCCGCCAATTGATCACCCTGCGGTCGGCGGAAAGCGTCCAGGCGACCGCCATCAGCACGAATATCCCCGCAAAACTCACCAGGTTATACATGGTCACGTTATATTATATTGCTTGACCCCTAATTTCAACCGTTCGATTTCGCGGGGGGCATAGCCCGAAAAGAGGTATGAAAAGACCGAATTGTTCGTAAGAAGGGGATCTGTGTTTTCTCCGACGATGCCCTTATCTTCGAGCACCCGCCAGTATTCCGTTCCCGGGATAGGAGAAAATTCGGTGAGGTGGATTTTCACGCCGAGAGACTCGAGAAAATGGATCCCTTCTATCACCTCCCCTAACCCCTGTCCGGGGAATCCGTACATCAGATAGACTCCGATCTCCGCTTTCGCAAAGCCACGCCGCTTCAGGACTTGCACCGCATGTTCCAGATCCTCGGGGGTTACCTTTCCGCCGCTCTGCATTTGCCTCTCGGGATTGACAGTTTCGAGACCGAGCCGGATCGTCTTGAACCCGGAAGCCTTCATGAGGCCCGCAAGGTCATCGTCGACAAACCTCGCATGCAGTCCGTTTGGGCAATGGAAACGGGAGATGAGACCGGATCCGGCTATCTCTTTGAGGATAGGTTTGATATGCCTGTCGGGATCGAAGAGCAAGGCGTCGTCATAGAATGCGAAATCCCTCACTCCGGCGTCATAGAGCTCCCTGATCTCCTGAACGACCTCAGACGTTTCCCGCCTGGCGAATTTCTTCTGGAGGACCGAAGAGGCGCAGTATGCGCAGGAAAAGGGACAGCCTGTTCCCGTGAGCAACGGGGCGAAGGTATAGTCAGTGTAAAGGCCGAGTCTGCGATAGGGGACAGTTTCGCGGATTTTTTTCAGTCTGTACCCGAAGGTGCTGAAGATGAATCTTATCGCCTCGCCGGCCGGTCCCTTATATATGAAATCAGCGCCCGAATTTTCCGATGCATGCCGCTTCCAGAGAGTGGCGTATATGCCGCCCAGGACGACCGGGATATCTCCGCACTCTTCCCTGATAATGCCGATGGCAGCTTGGATACCCGGGTACCAGTAGGACATGAGCGACGTCATGAAGACGAGATCGAAAGGCCCTTTCTCTCTTAGTCCATTCCTGAACGCATCGACCGTAATCCCATATCTGCCGAACGTCCTGGGAATGTGCTTAAGACAGTCAGGCTTTGTGACCGGATGTTTCGGATACTTGCCTCTGCCCCATCGTACGCCGCGAAAGGAGTCGGTACAGTCGATCAGGGAGAACTCGACATCATAGACGCTGAGACATTCGGCGACCTTCAGAAGGCCGAGCGGTCTTGACCAGAGGTTGGCGGCGGCAACATCATAGATCCAGGGGTTTACGAGAAGAATCCGGAGCTTCAAATCTGCCGGCAGGCCTTGTCTTGCCTCGCCTTCTCCACTTCTTCCCTCCTGGCATCGAAGCCCTTGTTTCCCATCATGCCGTAGGTGAAGTTCTTCCCCTCTTCCACGCCGGGCTGGTTGAAGGGATTGATCCCAGGAAAAGCCCGGTGACGGCGGTGGCGATCTCGAAGAACTGGAAGAGTCCTCCAAGGTGGTAGGCGCCGATCGACGGGATCTGTATCGTCATGTTCGGGTGCCCCGTTTTTGCGAGGGCAAGCTCGGAATACTCCTCTTCGCCTTGTCCTCTGTCCCGTGGGGACCAATCACTTTTTCCATCATGTTCGCGAAATTGAGCGTTAACATAATTCCCTCCGGAGATGAAGTCAAATCGAATTAGGATATAATCTTACACCGGCCCGGAAATGCGCGCAACACTTTTTCCGCGCGGCTGCGGAACTCCCTAGTGCTCCTCTTCAGGCGGTTTGACGCGCCGGAAGCTCCGGTAGAGAAGCAGGTCGTAGACGATCTTGAGGCCTCCGGCGAGAAAAAACGGCAGATTCAGCAGCGTCGCCTGCGCAAGGAGCGGACCGGTGATGACCGGTGCAAGCGAAGCACCTGTCGTTCTCGCGATTCCGGTAATGCCTGCCGCAGCGGAGCGCTCATCAGGACTGACGACCGCCATCGTATATGATTGGCGGGTCGGCACGTCCATCTGGGAGATGCTGAAGCGCAGCAGGAGCATCGTGATCGCAAGAGAGAGGTTCGGCATCAGGGGCACCAGCATCAGCAGGACGTTCGAGGGAATATGCGTGTAGACCATTGTCTTTATAAGGCCGATGCGGGACGCGACGCGCGCCGCCATCAGTGAGGAAAGTCCCGCGAGGATGTTCGCACCGAAGAAGATCGCGCCAAGCAGCCCGGGCTGCACGTGAAAACGGACATAAAACCAGTACGCCACAATGCTCTGAAGGACGAATCCGCCGGCGAAGGCGTCCAACGAGAAAAGAGCAGAGAGTCTGAGGACAACGCCCCGGGAACGGTGGAGCCCCAAAAGCCGTTTCACTTCTGAAGAACCCTGCGGCAAATTGGTGCCGCCGGCGACCTCGATG
>JBLMXY010000229.1:0-6375 GCA_050257975.1 Acidobacteriota bacterium | reverse complement strand
TGCTTCTATCCCCCGGACGCCGTCGAGCAGGGCAAGCCGGCATGGGAGCTTCGGCAGGCGATCGAGCAGGGCCGGATCGAGGACGAGGGGTGGAGGATCCGCAAGGACGGATCGCGGTTCTGGGCCAACGTCGTCATCACGGCTCTCCGCGGCGAGGACGGAAGCCTGCGCGGCTTCTCCAAGATCACGCGGGACCTGACCGAGCGCCGGCAGATCGAGAGGCTGCAGGAGGCCGATCGTCAGAAGAATCAGTTCCTCGCGATGCTGGCGCACGAGCTTCGCAATCCCCTGGCGCCGCTGCGCACCGCGCTTCACATCCTCGGCAACCCTCAGGCGCCGGCCGAATCGGCCGCGAAAGCCCGGGAGATCGCCACGCACCAGGTGGCCCACATGGCCCGTCTGCTGGACGATCTGATCGACGTCTCACGGATCGGCGAAGGCGTCATCGAGCTCCGCAAGGAAGTCGTGGACGTCGCCTCGGTCATCGTCTCGTCGGTTCAGAGGGTTCGGCCCCTCGTGCAGGAGAGGCAGCTGCGAATGACCGTGGACGGGATCGAAGGGTCGCTCTTCGTCGACGGCGACCCCACCCGGCTCGAGCAGGTCCTCAACAACCTGCTGATCAACGCCGCGAAGTACACGGACCCCCGCGGCCACATCTGGGTCAGCGCGGAGCGGGACGGCGCGACCGCCGTCGTTCGAGTCAGGGATTCGGGCATCGGCATCGACGCCGCCATGGTCCCTCGCATCTTCGACCTCTTCGTGCAGGCCGACCGGCGGCTCGACCGTTCGATCGGAGGCGTCGGCGTCGGGCTGACCCTCGTGAAGAAGCTCGTCGAGATGCACGGAGGCACCGTCGAGGCTCGCAGCCCCGGGCCGGGAAAGGGAAGCGAGTTCATCGTCCGCCTGCCGAGCGTCGAAGAGGGGCGCGCGAGCGGGCATCCGAAAGGGGAGGCCCCCCGGCAGGAGGCCGCCGGCCCCCCGCTGCGCGTCGTGGTGGCCGACGACAACCCCGACGCCGCGGACGCGCTGGGCATGCTGCTGCAGATGGAGGGAGACGACGTCCTGGTCGCCTACGACGGCGTCACCGTCCTCGCCCACGCCGAGACGTTTCAGCCGAACGTCGTGCTGCTGGACATCGGAATGCCCGGCATGGACGGCCTCGAAGTCGCTCGACGCCTTCGGGCTTCCCCGACCACCAGGGAAAGCCTCTTGATCGCGATCTCCGGCTGGGCAACCGCGGAAGACCGGACCCGATCGAAGGGCGCCGGCTTCGATCACCACTTCCTGAAGCCTTTCGAAATCAGCGCGCTCGAGGCGCTCCTGCGGGCCTACAAGGCCGCGGGGCGGCAGCGGGCGACGGAGCGGTAGTCGGCGGGCGGCGCGACCGGGGGGCCCTGGCCCCGGACGGGTCAGCGCTTCTCCAGGCGCTCATCCCGAGCGCCGGTTATCCCGGCCGCGGCGGAGGTTGCCTGGGCGCCGCGATCGCGCTAGATTCTCGTCCGGCGCTGATCCACGCCCAACCTCGATGACCTTTCCCCAGCGAAGGCCCTCGCCGAGGCAAAGGGGGGAATACTCCCGGATCGGCATGATGAACTTTCGCCTCGCGGACGAGGCTGCTGGGGGGCGTCGCTCGCGAGTGGACGAAGGAGACCGTCATGCCGAAGCAGAAGGATCTCAAGCGGCTCGTGCGTGCCCGCATGAAGAAGACGGGCGAGTCGTACACCGCCGCGCGGGCTCAACTGGTGAAGAAGAGCGAGCCACCTCGCTCCAACTACGCTGAGATCGCGGGCATGAGCGACGCATCCGTCGGCAAGCGGACCGGACGGACGTGGGCGCAGTGGGTCGAGGCGCTCGATCGAGCCGGGGCGGCCCGGAAACCTCACCGGGAGATCGCTCGGTACGTTTCGTCTCTCGGCACGCCGGACTGGTGGTCGCAGATGGTCACCGTCGGCTACGAGCGGATTCGCGGTCTTCGCGATCGAGGACAGCGCCGGGGCGGCGGGTACGAAGCAAGCAAGAGCCGCACGTTCCCCGTTTCCGTGGGCGCGCTCTTCGGCGCGTTCGCCGACGACCGGCAGCGCCGGCGGTGGCTGCCCGTGAAGATCGCCGTTCGCACAGCCAATCCGCCGAAGAGAATGCGCGTGACCTGGGAGGACGGTTCGATCGTCGCCCTCGAATTCATGGCGAAGGGAAGCGCGAAGAGCACCGTGGCCATAGGGCACCTGAAGCTCCCCGACAAGGCCGCCGCGGACGCGATGAAGAAGGCGTGGAGCGGGTACTTCGACCGACTCGGGCGGCATCTCTCCTGACTCTCGACGGGGCGCGGGCTTTCGGCCTGCGCCCCGCTCACCTCGGTCACGGGATCCTGCCTGCATTCCGAGGCCGGCAAGCCGGGGAATCTCGAGGCTTATCACCGTGAAGGGCACCGTCCTGCACGGGTCGAGTCAGGGCACATCGGACGCGGAGAGCTGCACCCTCGCTGGCCGTCAGCGGACGAAACGGGGTCTGTCGCGTCGACCGCGTCGCCATCGCGGCCGACGGGCACTCCTGCGCCCGCAGCGACGGCCCGCCGCCCCGAGCGCCTCGTGGTCCTCGAAGGATTGAAGTCGGGCCTCTACTCCGGGATCCGCAGCCTCCAGCCGGGCTGGATGAAGTACGGGTCGCGGATGAGGGCTCGATTCGCTTCGAGGATCCGTCGACGCGCGCTGGCAGTTCCGTAGAACTTCCTCGCGATCGAGGAGAGGGTGTCGCCCTCCGCGACGAGGTACATCCGATCGGTCGCGTCCGACTCGAGCAATCCGGCCGAGGCGTCGCTGGAAGCCGATTCGAAATGGAGTGCCCTCTTGGGATTCACCATGGAACTCCCTCCCGGTGCCGGACCCTCTACGCCCGGCGGGCGGAGCAGGACCCGACAGGCCCATCTGTAGCGGAATTCGTGCCAGGTTCGGCGACGGCGGCGTCCGATGCCGGAGGCGGGCGCCGCGGCTCGCGGCTACAATCCCTTCCACCCAGATGCCCCTCTCACCGGATTCCCGGCTCGGCCAAAGGGCCTCGACCGCGAGACTGACCCCTCGCTGCGCTTCGGCACCCGCGGCGCGAGGCTCCTGCCTCGCTTCCGCTCGGAAGACTCCTCGCGCCGCGAGGGGAAGGGAGAGTGCGATCACACGTCGTGTCTTGACGGAGCCTTGCTGACGTGAGCCTTCCTTCGGGCACCCGGCTCGGCCCCTACGAGATCCTCGCGCCCCTGGGCGCGGGCGGGATGGGGGAGGTTTACAGGGCGAAGGATCCGCGCCTTGGGCGCGAGGTCGCGATCAAGGTCCTGCCGGCGACCTTTTCCGCCGACGGCGACCGCCTGCGCCGCTTCGAGCAGGAGGCGAAGGCCGCCGGCGTGCTCAACCACCCGAACATCACCGCGGTCTACGACATCGGGTCGCACGACGGCGCGCCGTATGTCGTTCAGGAGCTGCTCGAGGGGGAGACTCTGCGGGCGGAGCTTGCGGCCGGAAGATTCTCGCCGCGCAAGGCGATCGAGCACGCGCTGCAGATCGCGCAGGGCCTCGCGGCCGCTCACGACAAGGGAATCGTTCACCGCGACCTGAAGCCCGAGAACGTCTTCGTCACCCGGGACGGGCGCGTCAAGATCCTGGACTTCGGCCTCGCGAAGCTCACCGAGGTCGAGCGGGGCGGCGCAGCAACGAATCTGCCGACCGCCGCGGCTTCGACCGAGCCGGGCGTCGTCATGGGCACGCTCGGCTACATGTCCCCGGAGCAGGTGAAGGGGAAGCCGGCCGACGCCCGCTCGGACATCTTCGCGTTCGGCGCCGTCTTCTACGAGATGCTCTCGGGAAAGCGCGCGTTTCGCGGCGAGTCGGCCGGCGAGACGATGGCGTCGATCCTGAAGGAAGACCCGCCGGATCTTTCTCTCACCAGCCAGAACATCTCGGCCGGCCTCGAGCGCATCGTCCGCCATTGCCTCGAGAAGAATCCCGAGCGCCGATTCCAGTCCGCGAGCGACATCGGCTTCGCCCTTCAAACTCTGTCGGAATCTTCCGGAAGCGTCCTGGCCGGAACGCTCGCGCCGAGAGCCCGCCGGATTCCCGGCGCCTTCGTGTGGGGAGTCGCCGGGCTTCTCGCCGGGGCCGCCGCGGCGACGCTCTTCCCGATCGGCCGCCGCTCTCTTTCGGTCTCGGCCAGAGGACCGATTCGATTCGAGGTCGCCGCGCCTCCGGACCAGCGCGTCGTCGGAACCCTCGCCCTCTCGCCGGACGGGAGCCGCCTGGCCTTCATCGCGCGCGGACCGGGAGGCTCGCAGAGGCTCTGGATCCGGCCGCTCGGGAATCCCAGGTCGGAGATGCTCGCGGACACCGAAGGGGCCGAGCTGCCTTTCTGGTCGCCCGACGGCCGTTTCGTGGGGTTCTTCGCCGGGGGAGAGCTCAAGCGAATCGCGGTCTCCGGAGGCCCTCCTCAGTCGATCGCGCCGGTGACGACGGACGTCCGCGGGGCCTCCTGGGGGGCCGACGATCGAATCGTCTTCACTCCGACCTACGTCGGCCCGCTCATGCAGGTCTCGGCCTCGGGGGGGAAGGTCACGCCGGCCACCACGCTCGACAAGGCGCGAAACGAGGGCACGCATCGCTGGCCGTGGTTTCTCCCGGACGGACGGCACTTTCTCTACTACGCGGCGACGTCGACCGGGGAAGAGCCCGGCGAGATCTTCGCCGGGAAGCTCGGGTCGAACGACGTCAAGCACGTCGTCCAGTCGAGCTCGCTCGCCGTCTACACCTCCCCCGGATACCTCGTGTTCGTCCGCGGCAGCACGCTGGTCGCGCAGGCCTTCGACGCCGAGCGTCTGGAAGTCCAGGGGGACGTGATCCCGCTGGGGGTGGATCTCCCGTCGAACTCGTCGACGAGCGGCCGGCGGGCCCTTTCGGCGTCTCTGGACGGCACGTTGAGCTGGAGCGCGCAGGCGAGCTCGGCAAGCCAGCCGGTCCTCCTCGATCGCCAGGGGCGCGAGATCGGCAGGCTCGCGGAGGCGTCGACCTGGTACGTCGTTCGCCTCTCGCCGGACGGCCAGCGGCTCGCGCTGGCGCGCTCGACGGCCAACAGCACGGTCGAGGACATCTGGACGATCGACGTCGCGAGGAACATCTCGACCCGTTTGACGCTCGACCCGGCCGACGAGACCAGCCCGATCTGGTCGCCGGACGGAACCCGGCTGGCCTTAGCGTCCGACCGCCAGGGAGCCTCGGGGAACCTCTACATCATGCGCTCCGACCAGCCGGGCAGCGAGAAGCTGGTTTTCGCGAATGACGGCGCGAAGACTCCCGACTCCTGGGCGCCCGACGGTCGTTCCCTGATCTTCGAGTTCAGCACTCCCCAGAGCCGTCAGGACCTGTGGTTGCTTCCTCTCGACGGCGATCGAAAGCCGGTACCGTTCCTCGCGACGCCTTTCTCCGAGCGCAACGCGCGGTTCTCTCCCGACGGCCGCCATGTGGCCTACGAGTCGGACATTTCCGGCGCGCCCGAGATCTACGTCCGGCCATTCCACGATTCCGGCGGAACCTGGCGGGTCTCGAACCGGGGCGGCCAGACTCCGGCCTGGAGAGGCGACGGCCGCGAGATCTACTACCTCGCGCCCGACGGCGCGCTGATGGCCACGCCGGTGACGAGCGCCGAGCCGTTCCAGACGGGCACCCCGGCCGCGCTGTTCAAGCTCGTCGTGGCGGAGTCGACCGATCCGCAGTACGACGTTTTCCCCGACGGCAAGCGATTTCTCGTGAACCAGCAGGTCTCGTCGAAGGAAGAGCCGATCAACGTGCTGGTCAACTGGATCGCGGCGCTCAAGAAGCCCTGACGCTCTTCTCCTTCTGCCTCCGGGAGCGGAGGAGCGCGAGCTCTTCTCCCTCTCCCTCCAGGAGAGGGCCGGGGTGAGGGCGGTGCGCCCACCGAGCCCGTTGCCCCCTGACGGCTGGAATCCGCGCTTGCCAGCCCGACGTCGAAGGTAAACGATCTCGTATTACTGAGGCATTCATGGCGACCAGCGTTCGAATGGATGTGGAAACCGAGAGGCTTCTCGATCGGCTCGCGCGCGAGCGTGGTCTGACGAAGTCCCAGGTGATTCGAGACGCCATACGGCTGGCGGCACGCAAGCCGCCGCGCTCGGCTCGGCGGTCGCGCCCGTATGATGCCTTTCGTGGCGTCATCGGCTCGGTGCGGGGTGGGCCGCCGGACCCCTCCGAGGGAACGGGAAAGAGATTCCGCCGCCTCCTGATCGAGCGCGAGGCGAAGCGCTCTTGATTCTCGTCGACGCCGGGCCGCTCGTCGCATTGATTCACGCCGACGACCGCCACCATGTCCCCTGCAGAGAGGCGCTCA
>JBLMXY010000228.1:0-9733 GCA_050257975.1 Acidobacteriota bacterium | reverse complement strand
ACCAGAAGGAGGTCCCGCCGCTCCCGGATCTTCGCGAAATCCATCGCGAGGCCGGGGGCGGCCTCCGTCGCAGATTCCCCGGGACCTCCGGCGAGGAAGACCAGCGGGTCGGGAGCGGAGTCGCTGCCGGTGGCGGCGAGGACCAGGATCTTCAGGCCGATCTGACGGCCCTTCTTCGCGACGCGGTCCTCGTAGACCGAGAGGCGCCCGCAGCGCGCCGGACCCGGCACGCCCGGCGGCTGGCAGGGCGAGAGCGTGAGCGCGGTCGGTTCCGCCGACGCGGACGCCGCCGCCAGCGCCGCGAAGGCGAGCCCGAGGGCCGCCGGAATCCGTTGGGACCGGTTCATCCGGCGCGGGGCCGAGCCGCCCCCCGATCCCCGCGCCGGTACCGGAGACGACGGCGCGGGGAGGGAGTCGATCAGGCGCTCCTCGGCGGCATGCCCACACCGCTCTCGTTCTCGCGGCGCTTCTTGCGGATGTGCGTCACGATCAGAATTAGGCCCAGCAACATGATCGCGACGGGGCCGCCCCAGTCGTCCATCAGCTCCCAGAACCTCTCCATGTCGAGGTACCGGTCGGCCAGCCAGAGCGCGCCCAGGCCGAAGAGGATGACGCCCCAGGTCAGGGAGGCGGTGCCCTCCGCCGCGCGCCGAAGAACGGGCGCCGGGGCGAAGCCGCTCTCGGTGGCGTAGCCGCGGTTGATCGCCTTGGCCTGCCGCACGGCGTCGATGATCGCGAAGAACCAGACGAAGGCGAGCAGCGGCCCGAAGAACTCTCCGCCCCTCCTGTGCGAGGCCATCGCGATGCCCAGGATGAATGCGCCGCCGAAGGCGAAGGCCCGCTGGTAGAGGCCGAGGTACAGGTGCCCCAGCCCCGGGAACATCGACAGGAATCCCGCCAGACCCGGAGACTTTCTCTCGACGATCACCGGAGGAACGGCCGCGGGCGCAACCGGTGGCGCCGGCGGCGGCGGGGTCGGGGCGCCCGCCGGCTGCGCCGTGCTCTGGGGAGTCGTGGAGTCGCTCATGATTGTCCTCCTGGCGAGCCGTCGGCGCGCCACGTCCAGTTTTCGGTTTCGTTCTGCTTCCACGCGCCGCTTCCGTCCTCGTTGCGCGGACGAGGCGGGCGGCGCGGCGTGTCACTTCTCATCACGAGGGCCAGGGCGTTGGAAAACGCGGCGCGGCCGTAGCCGCCGATGCGTCCCTTGACGGCCTCGAAGGTGCGGAAGGCCCTCTCCTGAAAGGCCCCGAACCGGTCGAGGACGGTGTTGCGAGCGACCTGGACGCCGGCCCGCGCCGTCTGCTCGAGGCGCGCGGTGCCGGCCTTGCGGGCGAGGTCGGCCGGGTTCAACCCGGCGGCCATGACCACGATGGCCGCGGCATACGCGATCGCGATGGCGCCCCTCGGCCCGAAGAGCCAGCTGCGCGCGGTCCGGGGGAGCGCGGCTCTTGGACGCGAGGCGACCAGCCGGGTCGCGAGCCAGGGAGCGGGCCGCGGCTTGCCGAGCTCCCGGGGAATCCCGAGAACGCCGGAGGCCTCGGCGCATCCCGGGCAGCGCGAGAGATGGCTCGTCAGTCGGGCGGCGTCGGCCGCGGAAATCTCCTTCTCGGCGGCCCGGGCCAGAAGCTCGGGAGCCGCCTCGCAGGAGACCGTCCGCCGCGGGATCGCGTAGAGCGATTCGTAGAGCGCCCGGCGGGGCGAGGGCCTGGAGAGCCCCGCGACGGTCTCGGCGAAGCGCTCCATCTCCCGGGCGAGCTCGCCGCATGAGGGGCAGGAGGCGCGGTGCGACTCGAAGTCGCTCTGCCGCCCTCCCGAAAGCAGGCGGTCCAGTTCCCGGCAGCTCATACGAATCCCGCCACCGCCACGGCGAGCGAGGTCAGGGTCGCCCCGCCCCGGTCCTCGTGGCGTTCGCGCACCTTGCGTGCGACTTCCGCGCGAGCGCGGAAGAGCCGCGACTTGACCGTGCCGTCGGGAAGATCCAGGGCTTTTCCGATCTCCTCGTAGGCGAGCCCTTCGAGGTCGCGCAGAACCAGGATCTCGGCCAGGTCCTCCGGGATCTCTCCCAGAGCCCAGAAGAGCAGCTTCGTACGCTCCTTGCGGATCGCCTCCGCGGCCGGATCATCGCCGGACGTGAGCAGCGGAGCGACCGCCTCGTCGGAAACGAAGCGAAACGAGCGCTCCCGCTTCTTGCGGCGGTAGCGGTCGATGCAGAGGTTGCGCGCGATCGAGACCACCCAGGCGACCAGCGGATAGCTGCCGTCGAACCGGTGAAGGTTCTCGAAGATCTTCAGGAAGATCTCTTGAGACAGCTCCTCGGCGTCCTCCCGCTTCAGGCTGAAGTGGTAGGCGACCGAGTACACCCTTTGGCCGAGATGGTCCACCATCTGCCTCCAGGCCTCGTCGTCTCCGTTTCGGCAGCGTTCGACGAGGTCCTTTTCGTCCGGCACGCTCAACGCTTCCTCAACCCTTCAAGACGCACTTGCCGGAAGAAAGTTCATTGTTTTGAAGGACCTGGAAGGGAACGATACAACCCCGGCGCCGATGGCCGCGCAATCCTTTCTGGGCAAAGCACATGCCGGATCGCGCCTCCTACTCCGGCGACAGGATCGGCTCCCTCGCCTTCTGCGGGAAATGGGCATAGCCAAGCAGCTTGTAGCAGAGCTTGGCGATCATGAAGTCGGGGGCGCGATTGCCGGGCACCGGGGAGTGCTCCACGACGTCGGCGCCCACGATCTTCCGCGAGACCGCCAGGCGCCGCAGGATGCGAAGGGCCTGGTCGTAGGTGCCGCCGCCGGGCTCCGGCGTGCCGGTCCCCGGAACGAGCGAGCCGTCGAAGAAGTCGACGTCGAAGGTCACGTAGACCTCGTCGTTCAAGAGGCCGAACGCCCCGTCGATCCAGTCGTCGGAGCGGTGCATCTCGCGGTTGGACACCACACGGATGGTTCCCTTGCGGCGCACGAAATCGACCTCTTCGCGCGAGATCGAACGGATGCCGACCTGGACGGTCGGAAGGTCGAGCTCGATCCACCGCCTCGCCGCGCAGGCGTGGGAGAACTTCTGCCCTTCGTACTCGTCGCGCAGATCGCTGTGCGCGTCGAAGTGAAGGATCGAGAGATTCGGGCAGCGCGCCCGGTACGCGCCGATCGGGCCTCGGGAGATCGAGTGCTCGCCCCCGAGCGTCAGAACGAACCGCGGCTTCTCGAGGAGCTCCGCGACCACGCGCTCGAGCTCCTCGACGCAGGAGGACGGCTCCATGTTCTCGGGAAGCCAGGGCGGAAGGGTATGGACGCCGATGCGGTAGGTCTCTTCGTCGAGCTCGTCGTCGTAGAGCTCGACGTAATGGGAGGCCTCGAGGATCGCGGCCGGACCGTTCTTGGTCCCGACCCCGTAGGAGACGGTGCGCTCGTAGGGGACGGGAAGCACGGCGACGCGGCTCTTCTCGAGCGTGTGCTCCGCCTCGGGGATGCCGAGAAAGTTCGAGGACAGAAACATGGCGGGATGATATCCGGTGCGGCGCCGGTAGCGGTTCGGGGTGGAAGGTCCCGAGTCCGTCGTCCTTAGTCCGTCGTCCTTGGTCCGTGGTCCTCGGTCCGCAGTCCCTTTTCCCGGGTAACCGATCTTCCGTTCCGGCAAGGGACCACGGACTACGGACTAAGGACCCCTTCGCCTCCTCCTGCCCCTCCTTCTCCTCCGCCCCGCCGCCGCGACGGGCGGGGGGGCGAGTCCCGTCTCGGCTTCGAAGCTCTCCCGCGCGCGCTGCATTCGCTGATGGAGATCGCGCCACTCGCGCACCAGATCCTCGCCGCGGCCGCTCGCCATGGCGCGCAGCTCGAAGAGCGCAAGCGCGGCGGGAAACGCCTCGCGGAAGACGAGGCGGCGCGTTTGAACCCGGGGGCCCGGGCGGTGGGAGAGCCTGCCGACCATCGCGAGCGCCTGCTTGATGTTGTGGGAGATCGCGTGCGGCCAGGCCATCCGGATCGCGATCGGGGTGACGATCTCCTCGAGCTGGGTCGCGAGCAGCGCCGGCGAGGGCTCGCCTCCCGGCGACCGCTCCCGCAGCGCGGCGCGCACGATCGGCAGCACCAGCAGGGCGAAGAGGACGGCGTCCTCGAAGACGCGGCTGCGGCGCCTCTCGGCGTCGAGCACATCGAGAAGAGACCAGAAGAGGTGGCCCGTTCCCTGCCGGTGCTCCGGGTCGATCTCGCGAAGAACGCCCGCGAGCTCGGGCAGGAGCACGTCGAGCAGCCCGACCTCGCGCAGCAACAGAAACGTCGGCAGCGCATGGCCGCCGCGAAGCATCTGGGCGAGCTCCTCGGTCACGCGCGGCGGGGCGGACTTCGCGATCTCCTTGCGGCGATCCAGGATGGCCTCGTAGACGTCGGGCGTCATCGCGAAGCCGAGGCGGCTGGCGAATTCCACGGCCCGAAGCATTCGCACCGGGTCCTCGCGGAACCGGATCTCCGGATCCCCGATGGTTCGGATCAATCCGGCCTCGAGGTCCTCGAGTCCCCCGACGTAGTCGAGCACCGAGAAGTCGGAGATGTCGTAGAAGAGGCCGTTGATCGTGAAGTCCCGGCGGAGGGCGTCCTCGCGGGCCGTTCCGAAGACGTTGTCCTCGGTCATCAGGAGCTCCGGCGCGTTGGGGTCGAGCGGCGTGGGCCGGCGCCGGAACGTCGCGACCTCGATGACCTTCCCCGCGGGAAAGAGGATGTGGGCGAGCCGGAAGCGGCGGCCGATCAGGCGGCAATTGCGAAAGAGGCGCCGGAGCGCGGCCGGATGCGCGTCGGTCCCGATGTCGAAGTCCTTGGGCGCCCGTCCGAGCAGCAGGTCCCGGACGCTCCCGCCGACCAGATAGGCCTTGTAGCCGGCGCCTGAGAGCCGGTACAAGACTTTCAACGCGTCCGGATCGATCTGCTTTCGGGAGATCGGGTGCTGGCTGCGGGGCCGAATTCGCGGGGCGGGGTCGGTTCCGGCCGTCTCCCGGCTTGCCGGAGGAGTCGAGCTCATCCGACGGAGATTCTAGCCGAAACGATTGATCGAATTGGGGTTTTGACTTTGAAGCACCCCTGCGAAAGAATACCGCGTCTTTCGGAGTGCTCGATTGAGGAGGAGTCAATGAGGTTCCGATGGTGTGTCGCGGCCCTGCTGTCGGCCGCTTTCATCCCGATGCTCGCCTGCGGAAAGCGCGGCGCGGGCGACGAGATCCCGATCGGAGAGTACGGATCGCTCACGGGCACGACCGCGACCTTCGGGCAGTCGACCGACAACGCCGTCAAGATGGCGTTCGACGAGATCAACGCGGCGGGGGGCGTACTCGGCAAGAAGCTCAAGCTGTACGTCGAGGACGACCAGTCCAAGCCCGAGGAGGCGGCCACGGCCGCCACGAAGCTCGTCAACCAGAACCACGTGGTGGCCCTGCTGGGGGAGGTCTCCTCGTCCCGCTCGCTCGCCGCCGCTCCGATCGCCCAGGCGGCTTTGATCCCGATGGTTTCCCCCTCGTCCACCAACCCGCGCGTGACCCAGGTGGGCGATTACATCTTCCGCGTGTGCTTCATCGACCCCTTCCAGGGCGCGGTCATGGCGAAGTTCGCCTCCGACACGCTGAAGCTCAAGAAGGTGGCGATTCTCGTGGACGTGCGCAACGACTACTCGGTGGGGCTGCAGACCTTCTTCCGGCAGCACTTCAAGGAGCTGGGCGGCCAGGTCGTCGCCGAGCAGTCCTACAGCGAGGGGGACTCCGACTTCCACGCGCAGCTGACACAGATCAAGGCGGCCAATCCGGAGGGCATCTACGTCCCCGGCTACTACACCGAGGTCGGGACGATCGCGCGCCAGGCCCGGGAGCTCGGAATCACGGTGCCGCTGATGGGGGGCGACGGCTGGGACTCTCCCAAGCTCTGGGAGATCGGCGGAGAAGCCTTGAACGGCTGCTACCTCTCCAACCACTACTCGACGGACGATCCCTCGCCGGTCGTCCAGAAGTTCGTCAGCGACTACAAGAAGCGCTACAACGGAATGCCGGATGCGCTGGCCGCCCTGGGCTACGACGCGGCGAAGATCCTGGTGGACGCGATCTCGCGGGCCGGCTCGACCGACGGCGCCAAGGTCCGCGATGCGCTGGCGGCGACCAAGGACTTTCAGGGAGTGACCGGCACGATCACGATCAACAAGGACCGTAACGCCGTCAAGCCGGCGGTCATCCTCAAGGTCGAGAACGGGAAATTCACGCTGGTCGAGACGATCAAGCCCGAAGCGATCAAGCTGTAACCCGGCCCTCTTTGAGGTTCAGCAGTTGAGGCCCGAGACTCTCGAGAGGGGCGCCTCCCGGCCGGGTGCGTCCGTCGAGCGAGCGCTCCGGGGCGCGCGACCGCGGCGCGCGGACCGCCGGGATCACCGATGAGCACTCTTCTCCAGCAGATCGTCAATGGCGTCTCGCTGGGCTCGATCTATGCCCTGATCGCCCTCGGATACACGATGGTGTACGGTGTGTTGCGGCTGATCAACTTCGCCCACGGCGACGTCTACATGCTCGGCGCCTATGCCGGCTACTTCCTCTCTCGCCGGCTGCAGGGGAGGGAGCCATCGCTCGTTTCGGCGCTTCTCGTGATGGCGGGCTCGATGCTCGCGTGCGCCGTCATCGGGATCGTGATCGAGCGGTTCGCCTATCGTCCGGTGCGGCGGGCCTCGCGCCTGACGCTCCTGATCACGGCGATCGGCGTTTCGCTCTTCATCGAGAACGGCGCGCAGCTCGTGTTCGGCCCGGATCCGAAGTTCTTTCCGTCGCTCGCCCCGCGGGCCGACTTTCGCCTGGGCCCGATCCGGGTCACGAGCGAGCAGCTGACCGTGATCGTCGTTTCCTTCCTTCTCATGCTGGCGCTGCGGTTCTTCATCCTCCGAACGCGCACCGGCAAGGCGATGCGCGCCGTGTCGTTCAATCTGGACACCGCCAAGCTCATGGGGATCTCGACCGACCGGATCATCGCGATCACCTTCGCACTGGGATCCGCGCTCGCCGCGGCGGCGGGCGTCCTGATCGGGATGCAGATCCCGAAGATCGATCCGCTGATGGGTATCCTCTATGGCCTGAAGGCCTTCGTGGCGGCCGTGCTGGGAGGCATCGGCAACATTCCCGGGGCGGTTCTGGGAGGCCTCCTGATCGGAATCTCGGAAGTCATGGTGGTCGGCTACCTGTCTTCCACCTACCGCGACGCGATCGCCTTCGGCATCCTGATCCTGGTGCTGCTGCTGCGTCCGCAGGGCATTCTCGGGCGCGTCCAGAAGGAGAAGGTATGAAGCGGCTCGCGACCGGCGCGGGAGTCGTCGCCGCGCTGTGGCTCGCCAACGGGCTGTTCACCGGGTCGCTCGTCCCGGGCTACCGGATCTCCCCGTATCTGCTGCAGGTCATTTGTCTGGCCGGAATCAACATCATCCTGGCGGTGAGCCTGAACCTGATCAACGGCTTCACGGGCCAGTTTTCCATCGGCCACGCCGGTTTCATGGCGATCGGCGGCTATTCCTCGGCGTACCTGACGGTGTCCTTCGGAGACCGGATCCGTTCTGCGGTTTCCTTCCTGCCCGAGGCAGGCCAGAACGGGGTGCTGCTGCTCGCGGGGGTCGCCGCCGCGGCGATCCTGGCGGCGATCGCCGGATTCCTCGTCGGAGTTCCCTCGCTGCGGCTGCGGGGGGACTACCTCGCGATCGTGACGCTCGGCTTCGGGGAGATCATCCGCGTCTTCATCCTGAACATCGACGCCGTCGGGGGCGCGCGCGGCTTCTCCGGAATCCCGAAGCTCGCCAACTTCTTCTGGATCTATCTGTTCGCCGCGATCACGATCCTCGTCGTGTCCCGGATCGTCCGCTCCTCGTTCGGCCGGACCCTGATCGCGATCCGCGAGGACGAGATCGCGGCCGAGGCGATGGGCGTCGACACCACGAAGAGCAAGGTCATCTCCTTCATCGCGTCCTCGGCCATGGCGGGCATCGCCGGCGCCCTGTTCGGCCACTACCTGATGTACCTGCACACCAATTCCTTCACGTTCATCAAGTCGATCGAGATCATCATCATGATCGTGATCGGGGGCCTGGGATCCATCACCGGCTCGGTGCTCGGCGCCGTGCTCTACATCGGGTTGACCGAGGGGCTGCGGGAGTTCGCGCAGTACCGGATGGTCCTCTTCTCGTTCCTGCTGATCGTGCTGATGATCGTTCGCCCCCAGGGGATCCTGGGCCACCGGGAGATCCTCGCCTTCCTGCCGCGGCGGTGGCGGCTCGGCGCGGCCACCCCTCCAGCCGCCGGATAGGGTCGCTCGCGTGCCGCTGCTCGTGCTTTCCGGTGTGACGATGAGGTTCGGCGGCCTGGTCGCCGTCAACGACCTGTCGCTCGGCGTCGAGCCGGGGCAGCTCTACGGCCTGATCGGGCCCAACGGCGCAGGCAAGACGACGGTCTTCAACGTCATCACGGGCGTCTACAAGCCGACCGCCGGTCAGATCCACTTCGAGGGACATTCGATCGGCGGAAAGCGCTCCGGCTCGATCACGCGGCACGGCATCGCGCGGACGTTCCAGAACATCCGCCTTTTTGCCGACATGACGGTGCTCGACAACGTGAAGGTCGCCTTCCACTGCCGGCAGGAGGCGCACCTGGGCGCCGCCATCCTCCGGTCGCCTCTGCACGCGGCCGAGGAGACGAGGATCGACCGCGAAAGCCGCGAGCTGCTGAAGATCTTCCACCTGGACGACCTGGCGGCCGAGAAGGCGAAGAACCTCCCCTACGGGAGCCAGCGGCGCCTCGAGATCGCTCGGGCGATGGCGACCTCGCCCCGGCTGCTGCTGCTCGACGAGCCGGCCGCCGGCATGAACCCGCAGGAGGCCAACGACCTGATGGACCTGATCCGCTGGGTCCGGGACCAGTACGGGATGGCGATCCTGCTGGTCGAGCACAACATGAAGGTCGTGATGGGAATCTGCGAAACCGTGCACGTGCTCGACTACGGCTCGACGATCGCGGTCGGGCCGCCGGCCGAGATCCAGGAGAACCCGAAGGTCATCGAGGCCTATCTGGGGGGCGCGTGACCGGGGCCGCGGCCGAGCCGATCCTCGAGGTGAGGGACCTGACGGTCTCCTACGGAGCGATCAAGGCGCTCAAGGGGATCTCGATCCGCCTGCTGCCCGACGAGATCGTGACGCTCATCGGAGCCAACGGCGCGGGCAAGTCGACGACCCTGCGCGCGATCATGGGGCTCGTGCCGCCTTCGGGCGGGGTGATCCTCTTTCGCGGCGAGCCGATGCGTTCGACCGCGACGTTCAAGCTCGTGCGCCGGGGCCTGATCCTGGTTCCCGAGGGGAGGGCGGTCTTCGCCAATCTCTCCGTCCGGGAGAACCTGGAGATGGGCGCCTACGCGCGCCGCGACGCCGGAATCGGCGCGGATTTCGAGAAAGTCTTCCGGATCTTCCCGCGCCTCGAGGAGCGGATCAAGCAGACCGCCGGCACGCTCTCGGGCGGCGAGCAGCAGATGCTCGCGATCGGGCGCGCCCTGATGTCGCGCCCGAAAGTGTTGCTCTTGGACGAGCCCTCGTTGGGGCTGGCGCCCCTGCTCGTCCACACTATTTTCGAGGCGATCGAGGAGATCCACCGGGAGGGAACGCCCGTGCTTCTGGTCGAGCAGAACGCCAACGCGGCCCTGCGGCACTCCAACAGGGCCTACGTCCTGGAGACGGGGACCGTGCTGCTCGA
>JBLMXY010000227.1:0-7886 GCA_050257975.1 Acidobacteriota bacterium | reverse complement strand
TCCTTGCTCGTCGGCAGCCTCGAGACCTCGAGCGACATCGTCCTCTTCACGCGCGATCGCTGACCGTCCGGCCGGAGCGGCCGCGCGGGAGGACGGCTAGAAGCGCTTCAGAAGACCCAGCAGCAGGGATCCGTCCGTTTCGTAGGCGTCGCCTCCGCCGTTGAAGCCCCGCCCCGCCGGCCGAAAGCGCCCGAGCCGCTCGACCCGGTCGAGCCATCCCGCGCGCGAGAGATCGCCGAAGAGCTTCTCGCGCTCCTCGTCCACGCGCGGGTCGATGTGGTGCATGACTTCTCCCGTGTAGCGGGAGAGGCCGATGGCGCGGTCGTAGGTCGCCGCTCCCATCCAGATGCTGGCTGCCTGCCCGGCCGTCGGGGCGGAGCGCCAGAATCGAACGTGGTGGCGCCGGCGCGGGCTCTTGCCCACGGTCTGCTCGAAGGCGAGGTCCTGCGGCCGGTTCCAGAGAAAGTGCGTGCTGACGGGAGCGGAGGGATAAGCGCGGTCGAGCAGGATGCTGCTTGCGTCCCGCAGGCCGGACCGCAGCGTGATCGGGTCCGCCTGGGTCCAGCCGGCGGCGAGCATCGCGGCGATGACTTGCCTTCGGGTGCCGACCAGGGCGACGTTCAGCGGGTCGGCGGGGATCCTCTCCGCCGTGTAGGTCACCTTGAGCGCTTCGGGCGTCGGCAGCCGTCTCTCGTACCGGGACCAGGCCGCCGGAACGACGACGTAGGCGAAGGCCGCGTAAGCCGGCAGCAGAAGCAGCGCCAGCGCGGAAACGCCCCTTCTTGCCGGGACGACGCTCATTGGAGAAGGAAGGTTAGGGACCCGCGGATGAACCGCAGATGAACCTCCTCCAGGTCGGGACTCAAGGCCCCGTTTCGAAGACGCCGGGCCAGAACGGGCGCTGGATCGACAGGACGGAATCCAGGACCCGCGCGGCGAGGATCGACGGCTCTCCTCCGGACTCATGCCCGACCGGGTCCTCACCGAGGAGCACGCGAAGGCAGGCCTCGGCGGAGCGCGCGATCGCGTCGAGGTTGTAGCCGCCTTCGAGCGCCAGGACGACCCTTCCGTCGGCGAGCCTCCCGAGGCGATCGGTCATGGCCGCGTAGCCCGCCGGCGAGAGGCGCATGTCGCCCAGCGGGTCCCCCTCCGCCGCGTCGAACCCGGCCGACACGAGCACGAGGTCCGGCTCGAATCGGCGCGCGATCGGGAGCAGGACCCGATCGAAGGCGGCCGCGTACTCCGCGTCGCCGCAGCCCCCGTGCCACGGCACGTTGATCGTGCGGCCGCGGGCCTTTGGCCCACCGACCTCGTCCGCGGCGCCGGTGCCCGGGTAGAAGGGGTATTGATGGGTCGAAAAGTAGAGGACGTCCGGATCGTTCCAGAAGGTGCTCTGGGTCCCGTTGCCGTGGTGCAGGTCCCAGTCCACGATCAGGACGCGCCGCGCCCCCGCCCGGCGCGCCGCCGCGGCCGCCACCGCGACGTTGTTGAAGAGGCAGAATCCCATGGCGCGGTCGATCTCGGCGTGATGTCCGGGCGGCCGAAGCAACGCGAAACCGTTCTTGAAGGCGCCGGCCTGCACCCCGAGCGTCAGGTCGATGAGCCCTCCTGCGGCCAGCCGCGCCGCGCGAGCGGAATCCCGACAGGCGTAGGTGTCGGGATCGAGCTGAACGAACTCGAGCCTCGCGGTCGACGCGATCGCGCCGAGCAGCGATCCGTCATGGACCGCCAGCAGCTCCTCGTCGGTGGCATCCCGGGCCGGCAGGCGGCGGCAGGAATCGAGGAGGCCTTCCTTCTCGAGGCGCGCGTGGATCGCCGTCAGGCGCGCGGGATTCTCGGGATGCTCGTAGGGAGCCCGGTGCGCGAGGAAGGCTTCGTCGAAGACGAGACCGGTCCCGTCGCTCAAGGCGTCACTTGAGCCCTGCGAGCTTGCGCGAGCAGATCTCCGCGCTGCGCGAGCACTTCTGATCGCGGACCAGGCACTCGTGGAGCGTCAGGTCGCAGCCGCAGTCGCAGCATTCGCTCGCGAGCTGGCGCTCGTACTCGGATCGAGCGGCCGGCTCGAGGCCGGCGCCGGAGAGCAGGGCTTCGCGGTCGGCCTTCGGCCGGGCGCTCTTCGCGGCGCGGGGCGCGCTGGGGGCGGCCGCGGTCCTGCCGCGCTCGCGAAGAGCCTCTCCCCGCAGCAGCCAGAGCGCCGCGGCGAAGGCGACGGCATAGAGCGCGACGAGGACCACGGCGAGGCCGGGGCCCTTGCGCCGCCGCAAAGGAGGCTCTCCCGCCCCGACCACGCGCAGCTTCGTGACCGGATCAGGCATCGAGGGCGGCGCGCAGTTCGGCCGGGTCGGCGGTCGGCAGGCCGCAGGCGAAATTGCGGCAGACGAAGGCTCTGGCCGCTCCGTCGGCCGAGGCGCGGGAGGCGGTCAACGGCACGAGGTCCGCCAGGCTTTCCTTCGCGTCGGCGTGCGCCAGGACGCGGTTGACGAGCGGGGCGTCGAAGGCCGCGTCCCGGAGCCGCTCGAAGTCGGCGCGCCCGGGCTCGCCGGCGAGCACGATCTCGCGCGGAGCGTCGGTCGCGGCGTCCACGGCGCAGAGCAGTCGCGGCAGTGCCAGCGGGGCGCGGCGAAGGGTCCCGGAGAAGGCCGCGAAGATCCGTTCCGCCCGCTTGCGGTAGCGCTCCTCGCCGGTGAAGAAGAAGAGGCGAAGCAGGTTGGACGCGGAAACCGCTCCGGTCGAAGGGGTCGCCCCGTCGTAGAGCTCCCGCGGGCGAAGGATGAGGCCGTCGTGCGCCTCCGAGGAGAGGAAGTAGCCGCCGTCCGGATCGGAAAAGCGGCGTTCGAGGGTCTCCTGCAGGACGAGGGCCTCCCGGAAATAACGCGGCTCGAAGGTCGCCTCGTAGAGGTCGAGAAGGGCCTCGGAGAAGAGCGCGTAGTCTGAGGAGAAGCCGGCGATGTCGGCGCGGCCGGCGCGCTGCCGGTGGAGGAGCTCGCCGTCCCGCCGGCAGTTTCGGAGGATCCTCTCCGCCGCCTCCCGCGCCGCGCGCTCGTACCGGGGCTCCCGAAGAAGCCGCGCGCCCAGCGCAAAGGCCGAGACCGCGAGCGCCGTCCAGTCGGTCAGCAGCTTGTCGTCGGTGGCGGGACGGGTTCGGCGCGAGCGCGCGGAATACATCCGGGAGCGCGCCCGCTCGAGGACGCCGGCGATCTCCTCCTCGCTGCGCCGGAAGTCGGCGGCGAGCCGGGCGAGGCCGGTCCGAACCGAGAGGACCGTCTCACCGCCCTCGAAGTTCCCCACGGCGGTGACGCCGAAGCGCGCGCAGACGATCGGGGCGTCCGCCTCGCCGACCGCCTCCCGGACCGTGCCGGGGTTCCAGACGTAGAACGTCCCTTCGTGGCCGCCCGAGTCGGCGTCCTGGGCGGCGAAGAAGCCTCCATCCTCGGGAGTCATCTCGGCGAGCAGGTAGTCGAGCGTCTCCCGCGCGATCCGGCGGAAGTCGGAGCGCGCGTAGTCCCGCGCCGCGAGCAGATAGACGCGGGAGAGCAGCGCGTTGTCGTAGAGCATCTTCTCGAAGTGCGGCACGAGCCACTTCTCGTCGACGGAATACCGGTGAAAGCCGCCGCCGACCTGGTCGTAGAGGCCGCCGGCGGCCATCTTCTCGAGCGTCGCCTCGACCATCGCGCGGGCGCCGGGCTCTCCCGAGCGGCGGTTCCAGCGCATCAGCAGCTCCAGCCGCATCGCGGGCGGGAATTTCGGCGCCCCGCCGAAGCCTCCCTCGGCCCGGTCGAAATCGGCGGCGAGAGCGCGCGCGGCAGCTTCGAGGACTTCCGGCCCCACGCCCTCGCCGCCCGGCGCGCCGCGGGTGCTTCTCTCCAGATGGGTCACCAGATCCCCGGCGGACGCCTCGATCTCTTGCGGCCGCGTCTTCCAGGCCTGCGCGATGGCGGAGAGGACCGTCCGGAAGCCCGGCCTTCCCCACCGGTCCTCCGGCGGGAAGTACGTCCCTCCGTAGAAGGGCTTGCCTTCGGGCGTCAGGAAGAGCGAGAGTGGCCAGCCGCCCGTGCCGGTCAGGGTCTGGACGGCGGCCATGTAGATGTCGTCGACATCGGGGCGTTCCTCGCGGTCCACCTTGATCGCGACGAAGTCGCGGTTCAAGGCCTGGGCCACCCCTTCGTCCTCGAAGGACTCGTGCTCCATGACGTGACACCAGTGGCAGGTCGAGTAGCCGATCGACAGAAACACGGGCTTGCGCTGCTCGCGCGCGCGGGCGAAGGCCTCGGGCCCCCAGGGGTACCAGTCCACGGGATTGTCCTTGTGCTGGAGCAGATAGGGGCTCGACTCGCGCGCCAGACGATTGGGCACCACAAGAGGCTATCAGCTATCCGCTGTCAGCCATCAGCCAGAGATTCCTGTCGCTGTCCGGCTGACAGCTGAGAGCGGACGGCTGAAAGCTCTTCTTATTTCGCCTGCGCCGTGATGGTCACCTCGCTGTCGCCGTCCTGGACTTTCACGATGTCGCCGGGTCCGAGCTCGTCCAGCCGCTTCAGGACGTCCTGGATCGAGATGCTGCGGCGGTCGGTGAAGCCCTCGACCAGGGACCGCGGCAGACGGATCTTGACCCTCTTGTCCCAGCTGTCCTTGACTTCGATCTCGAGGGCCGGCCCGTCGGCCGTCACCTCGATCCGGTTGCCGTCGCGCTCGATCACTCCGGGCTTGCCCGGAGCGCTGCCGGCGGCGGCGTCCAGGATGTCCTTGCCCGTGACCTCGCCGTTGCCCCAGTCCGAATCCCAGTTGCGCCCGATGTTGGCGGCCGGAATCAGCGACGCGACCCGGGCGATCGTGACGATCGGGATCGAGAAGGAGAGGTGCTTGTGCTCGCCCCCCTCGGTCTTTTCGATCTCGACGCGGTAGCCGCGGATCTTGTGGAACTCGCGGGAGGGGCGCCGCCAGACGGCCCAGGCCGTGGCGACGAGCACCAGGACGACCAGCCCGATGATGACCGCTCGAAGTTCCTTCATGGAAAGAGTCTCCCTCAATCTCCCAACGCGGGCGAGGCCGAAATGTTCCGCGGCGAGGGGCGCGTGTGATATTTTTTCCCAGTCGGAGCGTACGGAAAGGGCCCCGTTCCAGGGCCCGAGAGCGAGGTCATGCCCCACTTCATCACCCAAACGTGCATCGGCTGCGGGGTCTGCGAGATCAAGTGCCCGACGCACACGATCACCGGCGACAAGAGCGAGAAATACGTCATCCACGCCGACCGGTGCATCGATTGCTCCGTCTGCGCCCGCTACTGCCCGGTCTCCTGCATCCAGGATCAGAAGGGGGAGCTCGTCGAGAAGGTCAAGCCGCGCGACATCCCCAAGGCGATCGTGGACCGCGACCTTTGCACGGGCTGCGAGTTCTGCATCGACATCTGCCCGTTCGATTGCATCTACCTGATCGACGATCCGCTGCACGAGACGTTCCACAAGATCGCGGAAGTGGACGCCGGTCCCTGCGTCTCCTGCCGACTCTGCGAGACCGTGTGCGAGAAGGACGCGATCTTCGTTCCGAATCCGATCACGCAGGCCAAGCGGTACCTTCCGGTCCTGTGACGCCAGAGCTTCCGCCCGAGGGCGAGGCCCCCGCGGCGGAGGAAGCCGCGGCGGGCGGCCGGGGCACGGTCGTCCGATTCTTCCTGTTGCCGCTCCTCGTGGTCGGCACCGCCGTCGCGGTCTTCTGGATTTTCTCCCGGATCACTTTCGAGAGCCGCAGCCCCGCGGGCTACCTCGAGGAAGTTCGCGGCGGGACCGCCAACCGCCGGTGGCAGGCGGCCTTCGAGCTGTCCCGCTCACTTCCCAACCTCGACCCGCCCGAGCGGGCGGCGCTCGCGGCCGAGACGCTGCGCATTTTCCGGTCCCTCTCGCCTTCGCGCGCCGAGGACGTGCCCGTGCGGCGTTACCTCGTGCTGGTTCTGGGAAAGCTCGGAGAGAGGGAGGCGGTCGAGCCCCTGCGGGTCGCGGCCGGAGACCCGGACGCCGATACGCGCCTCTACGCGGTCTGGGCGCTCGGCAAGATCGGCGATGCGCGAGCGCTCCCGACCGTGACGCAAGCGTCTCTTTCGGAGGACGCCGCGATGCGCAAGATGGCCGCCTACGTCCTCGGGCGCCTGAACGACCGCGCGGCCGTGCCGCGCCTGCAGGTCCTGCTCGGGGACTCCGTCGCCGACGTGCGGTGGAACGCCGCGATCGCGCTGGCTTCGCTCCGGGATCCTGCGGGCCTGTCCGTCCTGCGGTCGATGATCGACCGCGGCGCGCTCGCCCGGCAGGCTTCTCTGTCCGCCGACCAGTTCGAGACGGCCATGGTGGGAGCGTGCAAGGCGCTGCAGCTGCTGCATGACGCCGGCAGCCTGCCGCTGCTCGAGAAGCTCGCGCGGGAGGACCCGAATCTGCGCGTGCGCGCCGCGGCGCGGGAAGCGGCCGCGGCGATTCGCGCGGGCTCGTCCAACCTTGAGCGGGGCCGGACCATTTTGGTAGTCTGAGGAAACGGATGTCGACGCCGGAGCGGCAGATCGAGTCACTGCCCGATGCCGATGTCACCCCGGACGGGGTGACGCGCCGGTCCACTCTGAAATGGATGGCGCTCGCCTGGGTCGGCTTCGCGGCGGCGACCGCGGCCGGCCTCACGGCCACGGTGCGCTTCCTCTTCCCCAACGTTCTCTTCGAGCCCCCGACGCGGTTCAAGGGGGGAGACCCGTCGACCTACGCGCTCGGGGTGGACGAACGGTGGAAGGAGAAATACGGAGTCTGGATCGTTCGCAACACCGACTCGATTTACGCCCTGGTGGCGGTGTGCGTGCACCTTGGCTGCACGCCCAACTGGCTGCCCGCCCAGAACAAGTTCAAGTGCCCCTGCCACGGGTCGGGCTACTACGTCTCGGGAATCAACTTCGAGGGGCCGGCCCCGCGCCCTCTCGAGCGCGCCGAGATCACGATCTCTCCGGAGGACGGACAGATCGTCGTCGACAAGGCCACGCGCTACCTGTACGAGCGCGGGCAGTGGTCCGATCCCAAGGCCTTCATCAAGCTGACGTGAGGCCGCTCTCCCGAATCCCGAACCCTTAACCCGGAGGCCCGATTGGAATCACGCTGGCGCCAGATACAGCATTCGATCGTCGCGAGTCAGCTCTGGAAATCGATCTTCCGGGTCGGCATCCCCGACACTAACCGCAAGCGGGTCCTGGCGATGCTGGGAAACGTCGTGCTGCACCTGCATCCGGTCAAGACGCGAAAGTCCGGCGTCAAGATGCGCTACACCTGGTGCGCCGGGGGGATCACCTTCTTTCTCTTTCTCGTCCTGACCTTCACCGGCCTCCTCCTGATGTTCTACTACCGGCCGACCGTCGAGTACGCCTTCGTGGACATCCTCGACCTGCGCGAGCAGGTGCCCTTCGGCATCATGCGCGAGGTGCACCGCTGGGGAGCCCACGCGATGGTGATCTCCGTCTGGATCCACATGTTCCGCGTGTTCATGACGGGTTCCTACAAGCCGCCGCGCGAGTTCAACTGGGTCATCGGCGTGATCCTGCTGGTGCTGACCCTGCTGCTCTCCTTCACCGGGTACCTGCTGCCCTGGGATCAGCTCGCCATCTGGGCCATCACGGTCGGCTCCAACATGGCCTCCGCGACGCCCTTCATCGGCATCCAGGGGCCGGGGACGGGTCTCCTGAAGATCGGCGACATTCCCCTGGTCACCTCGACCAACGACGCCCGGTTCGGCCTTCTGGGCGGGCGGTTCGTGGGGGCGGGGGCGCTGCTGCGCTTCTACGTCCTGCATTGCGTCGGGATCCCGCTCGTCGCGGCGTTCCTGATGGCCGTCCACTTCTGGCGCGTCCGCAAGGACGGCGGTATCTCTGG
>JBLMXY010000226.1:0-13871 GCA_050257975.1 Acidobacteriota bacterium | reverse complement strand
CTGCCTTCGGCACCGGGCCGCGGCGCGTGCGGATGCGGACTCGGCCGCGGCCCTGGCCCGCTCGCGTAGCTTCGCTCCCGCAGCGCGAGTCGTTTCGCTCGCCCGAGCCCCCGAAACTTTGTCGCGCTGCGACTGGAGACCCCCGAGACCGCGAGCCGGTCTGGACCCCGACTTCGGTCCCTGCGCAAGAACCCGCGCTTCCAGAAGCTCGTCGCCGGCGCGAAGCGAGTCGCGAGCACCCCCGGGCCGTCGCAGCGGATGTAGGATTCGGCCCCTGGTGTTCTTCCCATGACGGCTTCCGATCTCGCCGATCGGCTGGCGAAGCACAGGATCCTCGGCGCGGCGCCCCGCGGGGAGCTCGAGTGGCTGGCCGCGCGCGGGTCCGTCCGGCGGCTGAAGGTGGGGGATGAGCTCTCGGTCAAGGGCGGTCCGGTCGAGGGCATGTTCGCCATCCTTTCGGGACGGATCGCCATCTTCCTGGACCGCGGCGGCGCTCTGCGCAAGCTCACGGAGTGGCGGGATGGCGACGTGACGGGCGTGCTCCCGTACTCCCGCCTGGTGAACGCGCCGGGCTACTCGTACGCCCAGGAGCCCTCGGAAGTCCTCGTCGTGCCGCGCGAGCATATGCGCGCGATGACGCTCGAGTGCCCCGAGCTGACCGCGATCCTGGTGCACCGGATGGTGGACCGGGCCCGGGAGTTCACGTCGAACGAGCTGCACGACGAAAAGATGATCTCGCTCGGCCGTCTCTCGGCCGGTCTCGCGCACGAGCTGAACAACCCGTCGGCCGCGATCGAACGGAGCGCGGCCCTTCTCGGCCGCCGCCTCGAGGAGCTCGAGCGGGCCGCGCGCACGCTCGGCGCGGCGGGCCTGACGGACGCCCAGTTCGACGCGATCGACGGCGTGCGCAACGCGTGCGCGGCCGTGTCCGAGCAGGGAGTGCGGTCGCCGATCGAGCACGCCGAGCGCGAAGAGGCCATCGCCGACTGGCTCGCCGGCCGCGGCCTCGACACGGCCGCCGCCGAGACGCTGGCCGAAACCGCCGTCACGACCGAGGCGCTCGACCAGCTCGCCGGCGCTGTCGATGATCCCGCCCTCAACGCCGCGTTGCGCTGGGTGGCCACCGGATGCTCGGTCCGCCGGCTCGCCTCGGAGATCCAGGAGGCCGCGACACGGATCGCGGGGCTGGTCCTGGCCGTCAAGGGCTTCACACACATGGACCAGGCGACGATCGCCGAGCCGGTGAACCTCGCGCAGAGCCTCGGCAACACCGTCGCCGTGCTGAAGTCCAAGGCGCGCGCGAAAGCGGTCGCCGTCGCCGTGAAGATCGCGCCGGACCTTCCGCGCGTGCGCGGGTTCGCGGGCGAGCTGAACCAGATCTGGGGAAACCTGATCGACAACGCGCTCGACGCGGTTCCCGAATCGGGCCTGGTCGACGTCCTGGCGGAACGCGATACCCGCCGGGTCGTCGTGCGGATCGTGGACAACGGTCCAGGCATCCCTCCCGAGATTCGCGACCGCATCTTCGATCCCTTCTTCACGACGAAGCCCGCCGGACAGGGCACGGGACTGGGCCTCGACATCGTCCGCCGGCTCGTCCAGCACAACGACGGCGAAATCTCCGTCGAGTCGCGGCCGGGGCGGACGGAGTTCCAGGTCACGCTGCCGGTTGCCGAGACCGAGGGCGCCGAAGGCCGGGCGTGAACAAACCCGTTCTCCTCGTCGTGGACGACGATCCGCAGGTCCTCGCGGCGGTGCGGCGCGACCTGCGCTCTCGCTACCGCGAAAACTACACGGTCATGAGCGCCGGCTCGGGATCCGAGGCGCTCGAGACGACCCGCGAGCTGAAGAGCCGCGGCGATTCGCTGGCGATGGTCATCAGCGACCAGCGCATGCCCGGCATGCTCGGCGGGGAACTGCTCGCCCGCTCTCGCGAGGTGTACCCGCTCGCCCGCCGCGTCCTGCTGACGGCCTACTCGGACATCGAAGCGGCCATCCGCGCGATCAACGAAGCGCACCTCGATCATTACCTGTCGAAGCCGTGGGATCCGCCGGAGGAACGGCTCTTCCCGGTCGTGGACGACCTGCTCGACGCCTGGCAGGCCGAGGCGCTGCCCGAGGCGACGGGCCTGCGATTGGTCGGGCACCAGTGGGCCACGCGGTCCCACGAGATCAAGGATTTTCTCGCGAGCAACCTCGTTCCGTACCGGTGGCTGGACGTCGAGCGCGAAGCGGAGGCGCGGACTCTGCTCGATGCGGCGGGCATCGGCACCGGCGAGCTGCCGGCCCTCTTCTTCGAGGACGGAAGCGTCCTGACCAACCCCGAGCCGCGCCAGGTGGCCGAGCGCCTCGGCCGGCCTCTGTCGGCCGCCTTCGAGGTTTACGACCTCGTGGTCGTCGGAGCCGGGCCCGCCGGGCTCGGGGCCGCGGTGTACGGCGCCTCCGAAGGCCTGAGGACGCTCCTGCTCGACCGCCACGCCCCGGGCGGACAGGCGGGGACGAGCTCGCGCATCGAAAACTATCTCGGGTTCCCCGCCGGCGTCAGCGGCAGCGAGCTGACGCGCCGGGCCGTCATGCAGGCGCAGCGCCTCGGCGCCGAGTTCCTCGCGCCGCTCGAGGTGACGGGCGTCTCGATCAACGGCGGATACAAGCGTCTCGCGCTGTCCGACGGACGCGAGCTGATTGCGCGAGCCATGCTCGCCGCGACGGGCATGTTCTACCGGGAGCATCCGGCTCCCGGTGTCGCGGAGCACACGGGCGCGGGCGTCTATTACGGCGCCGCGACCACCGAGGCGCCGGCGTTCCGCGGCCGGCGCGTTCTCGTCGTGGGCGGCGGCAACTCCGCGGGCCAGGGGGCCATGCACCTGGCTCGTTACGCGGACGAGGTGCAGATCGTCGTGCGCCGCGAGGGCCTCCGGGAGACGATGTCGCAGTACCTCATCGAGCAGATCGGGAAGACTTCGAACATCCGCCTGCGGCCCCGGACGGAAATCGCCGGCGTCGAGGGCCAGGGCCACGTGGAACGGGTGACGCTGCGGTCGCTCGACGACGGATCGTGTCGAACGGAAGGAACCGACGCCGTCTTCGTTTTCATCGGAGCGCGGCCGCGAAGCGACTGGCTGCCCGCCGGCGTGCTGCGCGACGCGAAGGGATTCGTTCTCACCGGCCGCGACCTGATGGCGGCCGACGCCTATCCGCGGACGTGGAAGGAGCAGCGGGAGCCGCTTCCACTCGAAACCAGCGTGCCGGGGGTTTTCGCCGCGGGCGACGTGCGCGCGGGAGCCATGAACCGCGTGGCCTCCGCCGTGGGAGAGGGGTCCATGGTCGTGCGCCTGGCGCACGAATACCTGGCGCTGACCTGAGTCCGGGGCGCGACGCGGATCGGGGCCGTGGGTCGTCGCCGGCCCGGCGGATCTTCTACTCCCCGAGCAGCCGGTCGAGCTCGCGACGCATCTCCTTCGTCTCGGCTCGTCGTCGGGCCCTTCCCGTGGACCTTGCCGTCGGAGGAGCGAATGACGTCGATGGCTGGACCCTGCCGGAGCGTTTCCGGAGGGAAGGCTATGTGTCGGTCAGCTGCCTGCGGCCGCTGCGGGCGGACGTCGAAACGGTCTGGAACGAGACCGAGTAGCCGGCCGGGCCCCGCCCTCCACGCGCTCCCCGCGGAGGGCGAGAACCTTTCTTCGGGGCCCCCGTATCTCCTGTAGAGTGACTACAGGAGTGGCCGGCGGCCCGTCGCGCGCCGGCAAGGGGGAGGACACGGAGATGAGAATCGGCCGCTTCTTTCAAACCATCGGCGCCGGAGCCCTCGCGCTCGCCATGGCCTGGCCGGCGCAAGGCCAGGCGGCGCCGGGCCAATCGGCAAAGCCGGCGTCGAGGCTGGTCCCGCCCGCTAAAGGGCACATCCCGGTCGCCTTCGTCCTGACCGAGGGCGCGGTCATGATCGATTTCGCAGGCCCCTGGGAGGTCTTCCAGGACGTCATGATCGAGTCGCGCGGACCGGAGATGGCGGACATGCACGTGTTCGAGCTCTACACGGTTTCCGACACCAGGACGCCCATCCAGACCTCGGGCGGGATGCAGGTCATCCCGGACTACACCTTCGACGACGCGCCGGCGCCCAGGGTCGTGGTCATCCCGGCCCAGGGCGGCAAGTCGCCAAAGATGCTGGACTGGATCCGCAGGATGACCAAACAGAGCGACGTCGTGATGTCGGTCTGCACGGGCGCGTTCAAGCTCGCGGCGGCGGGCGTGCTCGATGGAAAGAAGGCCACGACGCACCACGGCTCCTACGACCGATTGCAGCGCGATTTCCCGCGCGTCCTCGTGCAGAGGGGAATGCGATACGTTCAGAGCGATCCGGTGATCTTCACGGCCGGGGGCTTGAGCTCGGGAATCGACCTCGCGCTTCACGTCGTCGAGCTCTATTTCGGCCGCGGTGCCGCGGAGACGACGGCGAAGTACATGGAATACGAAGGCAGGGGCTGGATGGGAGACGGAACGGCGACGGCGAACCTCTCCACGCCGGCCCGGTGACGGCCGCCTGCGCGGAGAAGCAGCGACCGAACGGGCCTCTCGAGGTTGCTCTTCTTCGCGAGGCCCGAGACTCTACGGACGACCTCGCCGTCGCGGCCGATGAAGAAGGTTTGCGGCAAGAACCGGACCCCGCCGTGCGCGGCCCCGACGGCTTCGTCGCCGAGCCGGATCGTGCAGGAGATCTTCCGCTCGCGGGCGAAGGACGCGACTCTCGCGCGGTCGGCGCCGTCGATCGGCGAAGCGGCGGCGAGCGCCCCCGCCGCGGCCGACAGGACTCCGAGGAGGATGGTCGCTCTCGTCGAGCGAGCCAGGAGGCTCCCTCCACCTCGATGAATTGATTGACGCCGTCCCGGCCCGGAGCGCACCACGGGCACCCGAGTCCACCTTTGCGCCACGGAACGCTCCCTTCCAAAGCGAACCGGGGTCTGCCGCCGGCGGGCACGCTCGGGATGGGCGCGGACGGGAGAAACGTGACATCCCATCGGACGGCGGCGCGACCTCGGCGGAGGCGCGGGCAACGCTATGCAGCTGATCGGATTGACTTTAAGAGGTCCTTCGTCCCCTCGCGCCTCTCGATTCCTTCCTTAATGTCCCCTTGGGCGGCTCGCCGACGAGTTACCATGGTGCGAGTCCAAGAACACTCGAAGGACGACCGTTGACCCCGCCTCGGGCGGTGGCAGGGGAACCGCGATGGGCGCCAGGCGCCACTTTCGGGACATGCGGGAGGTCTCGATTCGGGACCTGCCGGGACTGCCGGTCGGCGAGAAGCTCGCCGGGCCGAGCATCCTCGCGGTTCCGGCGCGCCAGACCGACGGGATCCGGCTGGCGGTCGCCGCGGAAGAGACGCAGCGGCTCGAGCGCGCGCTCGCCGCGGCGCGGGTCGGCCTGGGCGGCCTGCTGCTCCTGGTGGAGCTTGCGGTCGTCGTCCTCTGGGCCCGCGGCGATTGGCTGCGCGTCGCCCTCACCGCCGCCTACGCGCTCTACGGGCTCGCCATCTGGTCGTGGCTGCGGCGCCACGATTCGACGCCGGTCCTCCGGCGAGCCATGCATGGTTTCGACGTCGTCTGGGCGGCCGCGCTCTCGCTTGCCCGGGACGAGGTCCTGGTGCTGGTCTCGGTCCTGGCGATCTATGCCGCGGCGGCGCGCTGGACGCGGATCGAGGCGATCACGACGGCGGCGTCGGTGAGCGCCCTCGTCCTGGTCGGGTCGCTCGCCGGCGAGACCCTGCCTCTGCGGCTTCTTCCCGTCGGCCGGTTCCATGCCTTCGACGGCCACGCCTTCTTCTTCCGCGCCTCGACGCTTTTCCTGCTCTCCTTTCTCTTCGGCTACGTCAGCCGGCGCGAGAAGGAGCTGCAGGCCGAGACGACCAAGGCGAAGGCGATGGACCGCGCCCTGGTGGCTCGGGAGCTCCACGACGGCGCGATTCAGTCGCTGATCGGCCTCGAGGTTCAGGTGGACGTCCTGCGCCGGGAAGCGGGGACGCAAGCGCCGGCCATGGCGGAGGAGCTCGGGCGGATCCAGCAGCTCCTCCGGCAGGAAGTGCTCAACCTGCGCGAGCTCATGCGCCAGATGAAGCCGCTCGACCTGGATCCCCGGCAGCTTCTCGATTTCCTGGCGGAGTCGGTGGACAAGTTCCGCAGGGAGACCGGCATCTCGGCGAGCTTCGTTTCGGACCTTCGGGAGATCTCCCTTCCTCCGCGCATTTGCACGGAGCTCGCGCGGATCGCCCAGGAGGCGCTGGTGAACGTGCGCAAGCACAGCGGCGCCGCCAACGTCATCCTGCGCCTCTCACTCGAGAACGAAGCGGGCCATCTCGTGGTGGACGACGACGGCCGCGGCTTCGACTTCTCGGGCCGCCTCTCGCAGGAGGAGCTCGATGCCGCGCGAAAGGGGCCCGTCATCATCAAGGAGCGGGTCCGCGCCATCGGCGGGGAGCTGTCCATCGAGTCGGCGCCCGGCCGCGGCGCCCGGCTGGAGATCACCTTCCCTCATGAATAAGCCGACGAAGGTCATCCGCATCGTGATCGCCGACGACCATCCGATCGTCCGCGACGGGCTTCGCCGGCTGCTCGAGACCGAGAAGGATTTCTCGGTGGTGGGCCAGGCGGCCGACGGGCGCGAGGCCATCCGGCTCGTGCATCAGCTGCGTCCCGACGTCCTCCTGCTCGACCTGGCGATGCCGCGCCTGCCCGGGCTCGAGGTCCTGCGCGAGCTCTCGACGACGTCGATCGAGACGCGGACGATCCTGCTGACGGCCGCCGTCGAGAAGGAGCAGATCGTCGAGGCCCTCCAGGTCGGGGCGCGCGGCGTGGTCTCCAAGGAGGCCGCCACGGAGCTGCTCTTCAAGGCCATCCGAACCGTGGTCGGCGGCCAGTACTGGGTCGGGCGGGAGGAGGTCTCCGACCTCGTCGCGGCGCTGCGCGGCCTGCTCCCGACAGGGGCCGACGAGCGCCCGCGCTCGTTTGGCCTGACGCGCCGCGAGCTCGAGATCGTCGCCGCGATCGTGGAAGGCTGCACGAACCGGGACATCGCGCAGAAGTTCACCCTGTCCGAGGACACGGTCAAGCACCACCTGACCCACATCTTCGACAAGCTCGGCGTCTCGAACCGGCTGGAGCTCGCGATGTTCGCGGTCAACCACCGGCTCGTCGCTTCCTGAGCACCCCGAAGATTCGGACAACTCGGGCTCGGCTGGCACTTTCGTGCCAGATTTCGGGCACCCGCGGGCCATTGGCGCGGCACTACTTCTGACTATTCTGTGAGCAGCACAGGAACAACGGGGAGGAGTCCAAATGTTGGGCGCTTGGACGGTGTCGCACACGCCAGTCGGGGGTTCCGGCGATTCGGCGGCGATCGGCCGGGCGCGAGCATTCGGAAGACGCGGATGGTCTCGATGAGTCCGGGCGCGCGGCGCAACGGGGCCCGGAGTCTGGGGCGAGAGGCGGTCGGAGGTCTCGCGATGCCCGACAGAGGTTTTGGCGCGACGTCGCCGGACATCGCAGTTTCCCTGCCGCCCCTCACCCGAGACTCCGCGCCCGACCCGGAGCCATGCGTGATGTGCGATCACGCGCGGGGACTGCATACGGCCGGGACGGACGGAGCGGGATGGTGCGCCGGCGAGGCGCGCTGCGAGTGCGGAGGATTTCAGGGCGGCCGAATCGCTCCCGGCCGCTGAGGAGGATCCCTTGAAGATCGCAATGGATCGAGCGCTGGGTCGAAGAGCTGGCGCGGAGCCGGACGCCGGCCCGAACCTGGATCGGGAGATCGAGCGAAGAGTTCTTGGCGTCGAGCCGGGCGCCAACGTGCCGCGGTATTCGACGGACGAGGCGACGGCGGTCTCCCTCGCCAACCGGTTCTCCCGGACGCGCGGATGGTGGTTTTTCGAGAAGCGCGAAGTCTTCGGCGGATCGGCCTTCGGCTGGATCCAGGAGTCGCAGCCGCTGTTCGTCTCCGTGCACCCGATCCAGGCGAGCGCCCCGACGCGGGCCCTGGCGATTTGTCGTTCTCTGCTGAAGGTCGCCGACTTTCTCGAGACACAGCCTCACGTTCTCCCGGAGCGCCCGACCAGGCTGCACGCTTAGGACCGGTCGGCGCTCGAAGCGCGAGTTGGAGGCCGGCCGGCGCGCCGGCCTCTTTTTTTTCGCGCGGAACCGGCGCGAGCCGCTTTGATCTTCGCGCCGGAGACCGTAGACTCCGCCGATGATCTGGACGGTCTTCGTCGTCCTGTTCGCCCTCTGGCTGCTCGGGTTCTTCGCCTTTCACGTGGGCGGCGGCCTGATTCACCTCCTGCTGCTCGGCGCGGTCGCCGCGCTGGTTCTGGGTCTCGTCCGGCGCGGGCCTTCCACTCAGGGCTGAACCAGGCTCACTTCACGACTTCCAGTCCCGGGTCGAAGTTCACGGGCTTGCCACTCTCCTTCGGTGTCACGGTCCCCTTGTACTTGTAGACGACGGGCTCGCCCGCGGGCTTGGCTGGCGGGTCCTTCACGACGCAGATCGCGCCGCTGCATTCGGGCCGGATCGGGGCGCCGGCCTCGAAGACGATGGAGAGAGCCTGCCCGTCGGCCACCCAGACGATCGCGTGCTCGCCTCCGCGCACGATCAACCTCTTGGGGAAGACGTGGCCGTCCTTGGTGACGACGGCGATCGCCACGTCCGGCGCCCGGACTTGCTCCACGGTCGGGATCCCCTGCAGAGCAGTCTGGCAATCGATGCGGACCGTGCAGCCGGCGAGAGCGATGCCGGCGGCGGCCACGAGCCCCGAGAGGGTTCTTGGGAATCCTTGTCCTGGTCCTCGCATATCTCCTCCTCGAGTCGACAAGAACGGCTCAGGCGGATGCCTTCGCCGGACCGAAACTTTCTTGAAAAGCCGGAAGCGGGCGCAGATTCCGGAACTCGGGCTCGGCTCGGATCTGCTGGAGCCCTAGCCCGCCCCCGACCGCCTGTCGGAGAAATCCGATGGCATCGTCGGTTCGACCGAGCACGTTGGAAACGACCGCCGCTTCGTACAGGATCTCGGGGTTCCCGGGCTCGATGGCGAGAGCGGTCCGGATCTCCGCGAACCCCTCTTCCGCCCGTCCGTTCTTGGCGAGACTGACTCCGAGTGTGACGAGTGCCTCGGCGTTCTGGGGATCCGTCGTGAGCTCCTCGCGCGCCTGCGCGATCGCCTTCGTGTAGGCGGCGGCGGCTTTCGGACGGAGACCCGGCGCCCAGCGGTAGGCGTCTCCGAGGTTGCGCCAGTAGAGCGCCTTGCGGGGAGTCAACCGGGTCGCGCGCTCGAACGACTCGGACGCCTCGCGGTAACGGCCCAGATAGAACTGCAACACGCCGAGGTTGGAGTAGGCGCCATCGTTCGGCGCGACTCGCGCGGAACTGCGGTATGCGGCGAGCGCGTCGTCGAAGCGATCCATTCTTTGGTATGCGGCACCCAGGTTGTTCCAGCCTCGGACGCTGTCGGGCGCGAGCTCCACGACGCGCCGAAACATCTCGGCTGCGTCGGCGTAGCGCCCGCGGGAAAAGAAGAAAACCCCCAGTCGGTTGTAGCCTGCCCAGTAGCTCGGCTGGAAAGCGAGCGCCCGGCGGTGCGTGGCCTCCGCCTCGGTGTTCCGGCCCACGGACTCGTAGGCGCCCGCCAGCCCGAGCAGGGCGTCGACCGAGTTCGGCGCCTGGGACAGGGCGATCTGGAACTCGGCGATCGCCTCGCCCCCTTTGCCCACGCGCGTCAGCACCAGGCCGCGCGCCGCGTGGACGTCGGGGATTCCCGGGTCAAGGCGCGCGGCCCGGTCCGCGGCGGCGATCGCGCGGCCGGCCCACTCCTTGTCTCGCGTCAGAGTGTGCTTGTGCAGGTACGCCCGCGCCAGAGCCGCCTGCACGAGGGCGGACTCGGGCGCTTCCGAGGCGAGGCTCTCGAGAAGGCGGATCGCGGCGTCGACCGATTCCGGCCGGTCGTAGCGCTGGAGATTTCCGAGCGCCTGGAGGTACCTCTCCTGTTGCGCGGTCGTCGCGAGGCCCCTGGGAGGCGGCGTGCGGCGCGAGGGCGCCGGCAGGCGCAGCTCGCCCGCGACGCGCTCGGCGAGCTGGTCCTGGATGGAGAAGAGATCGGACGCGGGACCGGTCAGGTCGCCGCCGGCCGTCTGGGAGCGCGTGCGCGTGTTCCAGACCGAGTACGTGATTCGGATGCGGTCTCCCTGGCGCTGGAGCGCTCCGCGCAGCACGAGGCTGGCGCCGAGATCCTTCGCGATGCGAGAGACGTCGCCTCCCCGGTCGGAGGCCTCGACCGCCGCCGAGGGCGTGACGACCTGCACTCCGGGGACGTTCGCGAGCCGCGCGCTGACGGTCTCGACCAGGCCGTCGCCCATGAGCTGGCCTCCCGGCTGGCCGGAGAGGTCGCGGAAGGGGAGCACGGCCAGGGATTGGTCGCCCGCCTCGGCCTCGCGGCCGCCGGGCCGCGGCCGGAGAGCGAGCCACAGCCCCGCGGCGATGGCCAGAATGGCGAGTGTCGCGAGCACGAGCCGCCGCTCGCGGCGATCCTCGCCGCGGGAGACGGGCGGCGCGGCGCGCTCCCCGCTCTCGGTGATGGCGTCCTCGAGGGCGATCCTCGCGTCCCCGATGTCGCGCAGCCGGCGGTTGACGTCCTTCTGAAGGCAACGCTCCAGCAGCTCCCGAACACGCGGCGGCGTCGAAACGGGCAGGGCCGACCAGTCCGGCTCGCGCGCCAGGATGTTCGCCAGGATGTCGGAAGGCGTTTCCCCGGAGAAGGCGCGGCGTCCCGACAGGATCTCGAAGAGCACGCAGCCGAACGCCCAGACGTCGGTGCGCTTGTCCACCGGCTTGCCGCGCGCCTGTTCCGGGCTCATGAACGCGATCGTTCCCAGGATCACGCCGGGCCGCGTCTGGTCGAGCTGGAGGGTGGGGGACTCGGAAGAGTCCCTCGATTCCTCGGCCTTGGTGTCCATCGCCTTGGCGAGGCCGAGGTCCAGGACCTTCACGCGCCCCTCGGGCGTGATCTTGATGTTGGCGGGCTTCAGGTCGCGGTGGATGATCCCCTTCTCGTGCGCCGCCTCGAGCCCCTCGGCGATCTGGCGCGCGGCCGGGAGCGCCTCCCGAAGCCCGAGCGGCCCGCGGACGAGCGTCTCCGAGAGGGTCTCGCCGGGGACGAGCTCCATGACGATGTAGCGGATCGCGCCCGACTCCTCGAGCCCGTAGATCGCCGCAAGGGCGGGGTGGTTGACGGAGGCGAGCATCCGCGCCTCGCGGTCGAAGCGCGTCAGGCGCGCCGGATCGCGCGCGAACGCCTCCGGAAGGATCTTGATCGCGACCTCGCGCCCGAGCTTGCGGTCGCGGGCCCGGTAGACCTCTCCCATACCGCCGGCGCCGAGCGGTCCGAGCACTTCGTAGGAGCCCAGGCTCGTGCCCGGTTCGAGCGTCATGGAGTTGCCGCGCGGGGATTCTACTCCCCGGTTTCGGACGGGCGGCCGGAATCCCCGGACCGCGACAAGAAGAAGGGATTAGGATCCCTGCGCAGGATCACCCGGTGAAGACCCTGGCATTGGCCGTTGCGGGCCTGTCTCTGTCGGCGTGCCTCGCGGCTTCCGACGGGGGGCTCGCCGCCGCGATCGAACGCGACGAGGCGCTGCGCGTGGGCTCTTCCGCGCCGGTCTCGGGCCTGCGGCTGGCCGCGGGCCACGCGGCGCTCGTGCTCAAGTCCGGGGCGGTCGCCCCGGTGCGCGCCGGCGAGGAGACCGTCGGGCTGTTCTTCGAGGGCGCCGGGGAGCTCGAGTACCAGTCGGCCGACCCGGTCGAGTTCCCCATCCTGGCCTTCAACGCGAGAAAGGCCACCAGCCTCGACGTCACACGGCTGGAGGGGCGCGCGCAGGTGCGCGACACGTTCGCGCGGCTGCTGTGGATCGCCGCCGGGCAGCCGCTGCCCGCGGTCTCGGGGTCGGGCGGTCCCTCGCTCGAGGCCTCCTTCGCGGCGCATCGGGAGAAGTTCCGGCGCGCGCGCGGGCTCACGCTCTCGCACTTCCTCGCGCAGCAGAAGCTGGACGCCCCGCAGGCGCCCCGCGTGCTGGCCGCGCTCGACGGGGGCAAGGCGGACCTGGTCTATCTGCTGGACGGCGTCGAGTCCCGGTCGGAGACGCTTCTCGCGCTTCGCAAGCCCGATTACCCCGACGCCGAGAGCAAGAAATACCTCTACCCGACGGTGCTCTCCGACCAGCCGATCGGCCGCGACCGCCGCGACCCGCTCCCGCCCCTCTTCCTGCTGACCGAGGTGGACCTGACGCTGCGGGCCTCGGGCGGCAAGGACGCCTCGATGTCGGTCGCCGAAACCGTCGTTCCCGTCGGCGGTCCGAGAAGGATCTTCCGCTTCGACCTGTACAGCGCGATCTACGGCGAGGACATCGGGCTGCGGAGCTGGCGGCTGCGCTCCGTGTCGGATGCGGAAGGCCGCGCCCTCGCCTTCGATCACCGCGACGGCGAGGTCCTGGTCGAGGCGGCGGCGCCCGTGCCCGCCGAAACGCCGTGGAAGCTGAAATTCGAGATCGACGGGAACTTTCTCGTCAGGCCGGGAGGCGACAACTACTGGGAACTGGGACTGGGCGGCGGGGCCTGGTTCCCGCAGCCCGACCTGAACGGCCAGCTCTACGACTTCCATTCGATCGTGCGGGTCAAGAAGCCGTTCGTGCCCTTCGCCTCCGGCCGGACGATCCGCCGCGAAAGCGACGGCGACGAGAACATCCTCGAGACGCGGACCGAGAATCCGGTCGCTTTCCCCGCCGTGCTCGCCGGCTCCTACCAGTGGGAGGAGGAGACGAGGAACGGCGTGACGATCCGTGTCGCGACCTACGCGATGAAGAACTCGCGCGCCATGAAGCAGCTCGCGGGCCTCGCCTTCGGGATCATCGAGAGCTACGAAAGGTTCCTCGGGCCGTTCCCCTTCCCCGAATACGACATCCTCGAGATCAACACCTGGGGCTTCGGGCAGGCGCCGCCCGGCATCCTCTTCATCACGAAGGAGGCCTTCAATCCCCTGATGGGCGAGACGAACCAGCTCTTCTCACAGGGCATCAACGAGCGGTTCGCCCACGAGATCGCGCACCAGTACTGGGGCCAGGTCGTCAAGATGCCGAGCATCGAGGAGCAATGGCTGACCGAATCCTTCGCCGAGTACAGCGCCGCGATCTTCCTGAAGACGTTCAAGGGCAACGCGGCGTACAACTCGCTGCTCGCCCACTGGAAGTCCAACGCCTCGCAGGCGGCGAAGATCGCGCCCATCCCGCTCGCCAACCGCATCTCGATCCCCAACGATCCGGCGTCGCGGTTCCTGGACCGGACGTACCTGGTCTACGACAAGGGAGCCTTCCTGCTCGCCTGCCTGCACAAGGAGATGGGCGACCAGAACTTCCTGACCTTCTTCAAGTCGTACCAGAAGTCCTTCCGCTGGAAGTTCGGCTCGACCAAGACCGTGGAGGGAATCCTCCAGTGGCTGACCAAGAAGGACTACGGGCCGTTCTTCGCGGAGAACTACTGGGGGACCGGGATGCCGAAGGACTGAGGGGGCGGCTGACTCGAGGAGCCGCTCGAGCTCGTCGCAGAGAGCGCTCATTCTCCGAAAGAGCGCGCCATGCGCCTCGTTCCTGGCCATGTCGTGCCGGCTTGCCCCAGCGGGAAGGAGGAAGGTCGGCCGTCTCCGCGAGCCGTCCGGCGCCATGCCGGAGCGTCCCTCCTCTCGTGCGACCGAACTGTCTAGGCAGTATTCGCACGCGTTTTGATGAGGACGGATCATCCGAAAATCCGCCGTTCCGGCGCAGGATTTCCTCGACGCGGCGCCCCGCGAAAGC
>JBLMXY010000225.1:0-2909 GCA_050257975.1 Acidobacteriota bacterium | reverse complement strand
CTGCAGGATGTCTGAATACGAGTAGTCGTGGGAAAGCATGTGATTTCTCCTTTCGCCCCCACGATGGCGCCGGCACCGCCTTCCCACAATGGGAACTCCGTCCCGAATCGGCCGACTCGGGACCGGATCACCCGGGACAATTGCCCCGGGGTCAGACCTGATTCTCTGATTCTCTGGACGGACGGGCCGGCCGGACCGGCTCCGAGGCTTCGCGACAATCTAGTTTGGGGCTTCATCGAATGGCGCGACCGCCGAGGCTCGAGGTCTCGGGCGCTCTGTACCATGTCACGGCTCGGGGCAACGAGAGGCGGGCGATCTTCCGCGACGATCGCGATCGTGAGGAATACCTCCGGCGAGTCTCGCGGTATCGCGAACGGTTTCGATTTCAGCTCCTCGCCTATTGCCTGATGACGAATCACGTCCATCTCGCGATCCGGACAGGGCCGGAGCCGCTCTCGCGGATCATCGCAGGCCTCCATTCGACCTACGCCGCCTGGTTCAACCACCGGCATGCCCGTGCCGGTCACCTCTTCCAGGGACGCTACAAGGCGTTCCTCGTGCGGGAGGACCGATACCTTCACGCACTCATTCGTTACATCCACCGCAACCCGGTCAAGGCGGGCGCGGCGCCGAGGCCGTCCGACTACCCCTGGTCGAGCGACCCCTACCTCCGGAAGGGCCGCGGGGCTCGCTGGCTGGACAGCGATCACCTTCTCGCGCTCCTGGACACGTCGCGCCGGGCGGCCATCCGACGATACGTCGAGCTCGTGGACGATCCGACCGAGGCGTCACCCTATGAGCCCGGCGAGCGGCCAGGCGGGCAGGAGCTCGAGCATGCCGTCCTTCCCGCGGCACGGCAGGATGAGATTTCGACCGCCGACCAGCCGCTGCAAATCGATCTCGACCGGCTTCTGGACCACGTTGCCCGGGAATCCGGCTTCACGATCGAGGACCTCCGCGGCCGGCGCTGCGGCGGCGAGGTCGCGGCCGCTCGCTGTCGAGCCGTCTATCTCGCCCGTCACCTCTGCCGGATTCCGATTCGCCGCCTGGCGATTCGACTCGGCAGAGACGACTCCTCCTTCGCGCGACCGCTGGCAAAGCTCGAAAGCCAGCTCCAGGTCGACGAAAGACTCCGCGCGAGGCTCCGTCGCCTCATCGACACCCTGCCGACGAACCCCCGAAAATCAGAGAATCAGGTCTGACCCCAACTTGACGCAGACGTTCTTCGCTTCGGTGAAGAAATCGAGCGAATCGAACCCGCCCTCGCGCCCGAGGCCGCTTTCCTTCATTCCGCCGAAGGGGACGCGAAGATCCCGCAGGAGCCACGTGTTGACCCACACCGTCCCGCTGTCGATCGCCGCGGCGACCCGATGGGCCTTCTGGAGGTCCCGGGTCCAGACGCTCGCCGAGAGTCCATAGCGCGTGCTGTTGGCGTAGACGATCGCCTCCTCGGGAGAATCGAAGGGCGTGACGGTGACGACGGGCCCGAAGATCTCCTCCTGCATGACGCGCTTCTGGCAGTCGAGGCCGGCGATCACCGTCGGCTCCAGAAAGTAGCCGTCCCGGACGCGCACCGGGAGATTCTCGGGGCGCTTTCCGCCGGCGAGAATGCCGCCCCCTTCCTCTTTCGCGAGCGCGACGTAGCCTTCGACCTTCCGAAGGTGGGGCTCGCTCACGAGCGCGCCGACGTCGGTCGAAGCCTCCTGCGGGTCCCCGATCCGGAGCTTCTTCGTCCCCTCCAGAAAGCGCTCGAGGAATTCGTCGTAGATCGTCCTCTCGACGAACAGACGCGATCCGCAGAGGCAGATCTCCCCCTGGTTGGCGAAGCTCGATTGAATCGACGTGGGGACGGCCTGCTCGAGATCGGCGTCCGCGAACACGATGTTCGGGTTCTTCCCTCCGAGCTCCAGCGACACTTTCTTGAAGAGCGGTCCCGCGCGGGCCATCACGTCGGCGCCCGTTTTCGTTCCCCCGGTGAACGAGATGAGCGGGACTTTCGGATGCGACGTGAGGGCGCGGCCGGCGCTGCCGCCGGGGCCGTGCACGATGTTGACGACGCCGGGCGGAATGCCCGCCTCCAGGGTCAGCTCGGCGAGCCTGTCGGCGGTCAGCGGTGTCAGCTCCGAAGGCTTCGCCACACAGGAATTCCCCGCGGCGATCGCCGGAGCGATCTTCCAGGTCAGAAGGTACAGCGGCAGATTCCAGGGTGAGATCAGCCCGGCCACGCCGAGGGGCTGCCGGATGGTGTAGTTGAGCGCCCGATCGTCCGTGATGTGGCAGGAGGTTTCGGCGTGCAGGATCGCCGTCGCAAAGAAGCGAAAGTTCCGGATGGCTCGGGGCACGTCGACCCGGCGGGCGAGCGCGATCGGCTTCCCGTTGTCTTCGGACTCGAGCCGCGCCAGCTCGTCGAAGTTCTCCTCGATGAGCTCGGCGACCCGGATCAGGAGCCGGGATCGCTCTTCGGCGGGCGTCCCTCGCCACGCCTCGAACGCGCGGGACGCCGCGCCGACCGCGGCATCCACGTCGTCGGGGCCGCTTTCCGCCGTTTCGGCGATGACCTGCCCCGTCGCCGGGTTGACGTCCGGAAGGTAACGTCCCGAGCAGGGCGGCTGGAACCGGCCGTCGATGAAGTTGAGGACGCGTTTCACGGCAGGAAGATCCTAACTCGCGGCTTACTCCTCTCCCCCGCGGACGGGGGGGAAACGCCCGGATTGAATCGCTCGGGACATGATGGTACGAAGCAGGCCAGATGAGCGAAGAAAAGCCCGGCCGCCCTCTCTACTACGCAGACTACATCCAGCTCGATCGGCTGCTCGGCTGCCAGCAGCTGGAAAGCGCCCGGCATGGCCGGCCCGCCCACGACGAGATGCTCTTCCTCATCGTCCATCAGGCCTACGAGCTGTGGTTCA
>JBLMXY010000224.1:0-85541 GCA_050257975.1 Acidobacteriota bacterium | reverse complement strand
TCGGCGAGGAGCGCTGGCGCCGCCCCGGCGAAAAAGATCGAAGCGGCGGCCGGAGTCGTTCGTGATTAATGCGGGCTAGCCCGCGGCCGCCGGAAGGCCGGTGCCCTTGAGGAGGTCCTTGACGATCTTGGCGGTCTCCTCCTTGCCCGGCACGCAGAGATTCGGGTCCTTCTCCTTGCCCGAGGCCAGGGCGGCCGCGTATCCCTCGCAGTCGTACCCGCAGGCGGTGCAGTCGGTCTGGGCCATCGCGGCGTAGAGCTTCAGCGCGAGATTGCCGTCCTTGGCCATCTCCATTCGCTTGGGAAGCGGGATGGTCTCGTCGTGAAAGGGCGGCGCTTCCTTCTTGACCCGGGGGGCGGCCACGGCGTCTTCTTCCGGCCGGCCCGTGTCGACCCACTGCCCGTAGGACAGGCAATTCGGACAGACGAAGCGGTAGTCCCATCCCACCGGCAGGAACTTCGCCGGCGTGCGGTAGACGACCAGAGGCGTGAAGTCCTGCGGGCAGGCCGGCGCCTCGCGCTCCTGGGCGTCGATCACCATGGTCTTCAGGTGAGGCCGCGAGAAGGCGATCTGCTTCGGCTTCTGGTCGAAGCGGAACATCTCTCCCTTCGGGCAAACCATCACGATCTGCGGTTTGTAGACGCGCTCGACGAAGAAGGAGCGCATCGGGATGTCGTGGCGGGGGCACAGCGACGGGCCGTCGTTCCAGAAGGCGGAGACGAGGTTCGCTTGCTCGGCGAGCGGCAGTCTCATGCGGGCGGGATTTTAGCAGGGCACGCCCGCTTCGCTAAACCGCCGCGAAGGGATTCCACCGCCTCTCCTCGTCGATCGTCGTCCCGGGCCCGTGACCGCAGACGACCGGCACGTCCCCGGGGAGCCGGAAGAGCTTCTGCCGGATCGAGGCGAGAATCGCGTCCGTGTCGCCTCCCCAGAGATCCGTGCGGCCGACCGACCGGCGGAAGAGCGTGTCGCCGGAGAAGAGGATCGGAGAATCCCCCGTGAGCTCGAAGCAGGTCGAGCCCGGAGTGTGCCCCGGGGTATGGATCGCACGCAGCGCGAAGCGGCCGAAGGGGACGACTTCCTCGTCGGCGAGCGGCGCGTCGAGCGCGCGCGGAGGCGCCAGCGCCAGACCGAACTGGGCCGCCTGCCTGGGCAGCGCCTCGTAGAGCGGCCGGTCGCCCGGATGCAGCCGGATCGGCGCCCCGGTCGCCTCGGCGAGCCGCCGCGTGCCGCCGACGTGGTCGAAGTGCGCGTGGGTGTGGAGGAGCGCGACGGGCTTCAAGCGGGCGGCCTCGAGCGCCTCGAGGACCCGCTCGGGCTCGTCTCCCGGATCGATCACGACCGCCTCGCGAGACTCTTCGTCCGCGAGGATGGAGCAATTGCACTGGAGCATCCCGACGGGGAACGACTCGACCAGCGGCCGCGCCGTCACGGGTTGACCGCGACCACGGTCTCGACGTCGTGGCTCTCCTTGCGCTCGGGGCAGGCCCAGACGCGCTCGCGCGAAGCCAGAGGCAGCTGCACGGCCCACTCCTGGTTGTCCGGGCGCCGGTGCTCGGACTGGAAGAGCTTGCGGCGGCTTCGGGGCGTGAAGATCTCCCACCGGATGTAGCCGAAGTCCGCCGTGTCGCCGTGGACGTAGAAGGCGGGGACGCGCTCGCCCGCCTCGATCTCGGCCTCCCGCACGGTCATGGGCCGGAATCCGTTGGCCGTGAGCCGCTCCTCGAATTCCGCGCGCACGGGACGGCCCTGGTGCTTCAAGGCGTGCCGGCCTCGCGCCACTCCGCGCCCGAGGATCAAGTCGTCGAGCGCGCCGGCGAGCTCCGCGTCCATGATGGGATCTTAGTTGATAATCCGGCCGATGATTGACGGCGACGCGGACCTTTCGGCGCTGCCGCATGGTGTTCGGAAGAGCCTCTTGCCATGGATTCTCCTGACCGGGATCGCGCTGGCAATTCGCCTGTACCGCCTCGACCACTTCTCGTACTGGCTTGACGAGGTCCTGCAGACCTTCACGGTGCGATCGAGTTGGCGCGAGCTGTGGCGCTCCTTGCGCTGGCAAGGGCTTCACGCACCCCTCGACTACGTCCTCCTCAAGGTGATCGAGGGATTTCATCCATCCGACGCCCTCCGTCGGATTCCGGCTGTCCTCTGGGGAACCGGCTGTGTTCTTGCTTTCGGCTCCCTTCTCACGCGCCGTGGAGGCCGGGCGATCGGTCTCGTTTCCGCTGCCCTCCTCGCGCTGTCGCCATACCACGTCCGCTACTCTCAGGAGGTCCGCCCGTACTCCCTGGGCTTGTTCTTGTTGACGGCGTCGTTGCTTGCTCTCGATGCCTTCCTCGAGCGGCCGAACGGCCTTCGGCTCGGCCTCTTCTACGTCGCCTGCCTCGCGACGATCTATTCGCTCTACCTCGCCGGACTCGTTCTCTTCATCGCCGCTGGTTCCCTCATCGTTTTCGATGGCTTCGATCCCGAGCAGGCCCGGCGCGCGTCGGCCAGGCGATTCCTGCTCTGGAGCCCCGCCTTCATTGCGGCGGTTGCCGTCGGATATCTTCCGTGGTGGAGCGTCCTGCTTCGGGCCATCCGCTCGCCAGCCAACTCGGCCCCGCCGGACTTCGGCATGGTGCGTCTTGTTCGCTGGTTTTCCTATTTCGGCTTCAGCGGCTGGGACCAGACCTCGCTCGGAGCCGCCGGGCTCCTGTTCCTGATACTTTCGCTGACCGGAGCCGTGATCGCCAGCCGAAGACCGCGACTGCGGTTTCTGGTTCCCTGGGCCGTTCTTGGACTGACGACGATCGAAGTCCTGGAGCACCGTCACCCCGAATTCGATTCGATCTTCCACTGGCTTCCCGCGGGCCTCGGCCTCACGGCGCTGGCCGGCGTGGGTCTGGCCTCCCTGTTCCGGACGCGGGTTCCCTGGCCGGCCGGGACTCTGGTTTTCGCGGCCGTGATCCTCGTCGACGTTCGCTCGCTGGCTACGTACTTCCGGGCCGGGCGGCCGGACTGGCGCCCGGTGGCGCAATTTCTGTCTTCGACCCCCGGCGGCGAGCGAATCTTCGCCGAGAATCCGTACACGCTTTTTTGAGTCGCGCATTACCTCTGCGGTCCCGATTGGCCTCCTTGCAAGCAGGCGGGAGATCGCGAGGTTCTCGACGTTCACGGCGACCTGCCCACCCTGCTTCAGGCCTGGGATCGCAGACGCGACGCCTGGCTCGTTCTCGCCGCGGGTCCGAGGTCTGAGGCCTTGCGCTCCTGGTCCTCGGCGTTCCCCTCCGTTTCCTTCCCGACCGCGGAGGGCGAGGGGGGCGCGTTCGTGCGCCGCCTTCGGCCCGCCGCCGCGGCGAGGTAGGCTGGACGCCCTTTGGCGGCAGTCGTCGAGCAGGTCATCCGCTTCTCCCTCGCGATCTGGGTGGGCGGAACGCTCGTCGCCGTGATGGCGGCGCCGGTCCTCTTCCGGGGCATTCCCTCCCGGGACCTCGCCGGGGACCTCTTCGGCGAGATCCTGCGGCGCTTCGAGGCGGTCAAGCACGCGCTCTCGCTGGCGCTCGTCACCGGGGTCTTCCTCGAGCTCGAGCGGCAGGGGAAGCTTGAGCGCGCCGGTGTGGCGTCCGGGATCGCCATCTTCCTGGCCGTGGCGTCCAACGTCTATCTCTCGATGGTGCTGCGCCCCAGGATGAAGTACTTCCGGAGGAAGGTCGGCTCCTTCGACGCGGCGGAGGCCGGGAATCCCTGGAAGGCGAAGTTCGACCGGCTGCACCGGCGCTCGACGCGCGTTCTCGTGCTCGGCTGGATCGCGGCGGCCGCGGCGCTCGCTCTGCGGCCCTGAACGGCGAATTAAGTCCGCAGCCGCGCGATCAGGTCGATCTCGAGGGGCGCTCCCTTGGGAAGCGCGGCGACGGTGACCGTCGAGCGGGCGGGACGGTGGTCGCCGAAACGGCGGGCATAGACGGCGTTCATGGCGGAGAAGTCGTCGGCTCGGACGAGGTAGACCGTCGTCTTGACGACATCGCCGAAGGTCAGCCCCGACTTTCGGAGCACGGCCTCCAGGTTGTCGAAGATCCGCTCGGCCGCCGCCTCGATGCCGCCCGAGACCAGCTCTCCCGTGGCCGGATCGAGGGGAATCTGCCCCGAAGCGAACAGGAATCCGCTCGCGGTGACGGCCTGCGAATAGGGGCCGATCGCCTTGGGCGCGCCATCGGTCGCGATGTAGTCCACGGCTCTAGTCTCCTTTCGACTCCTGCTCCAGGATCGCGATGTAGGGGAGATTCCGGTAGCTTTCCGCGTAGTCGAGCCCGTACCCGACGACGAAGTGATCGTCGATCGTGAAGCCGAGGTAGTCGATCGGGATGGCGGAGTTGCCGTCGATGCGCTTCTTGAGCAGGGAGCAGATCTTGACGGACTTCGGCTTGCGCGTGGCCAGGATCTCGACGATCTTCTCGAGCGTGCGCCCGGTGTCCACGATGTCCTCGACGATCAGGATCTCGCGCCCGGCCACGTCCGTTGCGAGGTCGCGCTGGACGCGGACGTTTCCCGAGGATTTCGTCCCCTTGCCGTAGGAGGAGACCTGGAGGAAGTCGACGGCGACCGGGGTCTTCAACTTCTTGGCGAGGTCGCAGAGAAAGAAGATCGAGCCCTTCAGGATCCCGACCAGCAGCAGCGGCCGGCCGTCCTGATCCCGGTCGATCTGGGCCGCCAGGCGCGCCACGCCTTCCTGCAGGGCCGCGGCATCGATGAGAGTTCTCCCTAGGCGCATTCACCTACCCGGCCCGGAACCTGTCGCGACGGGCTACAATGGCGCAAAACCGGATAACCTGCGATGTCCGTCGAGAAGTTGCAGCTCGTTCACGAAGACTATATCCGGCTGACGGAGCGGTTCAAGGCCCTCTGGACCTTCCACCAGTTCCTGCGCGGCATCTGCAAGACGTTCTCCTCCCAGGCGCCCGAATACGGGACGGACTTCAACGGCCTCTACGAGGAGGTCAAGGCCGTGGGCTCGGATCTCTCCCTCGGGGCGCCGGAATCGCTGGCGCGCCGGATCCAGGATGCTTCGGCGCGCCTCGACGCGCTGGCGGCTCAACTGCGCGAGACCGACCGGAACATCTCTCCCTCCCTCGTCCGCCGCTTCTTCGACCGGGTCCGGCCGCAGGACGAGAAGATCGCCTTCTACCTGCTGCGGTACTACTTCTCGCAGCCGGACGTGGACGAGGATGTGATCGACAAGGTGGATTTCCTCGCGACCGTCGCCGCGACGGGCCGGCCCGAGCCGGATGCCACCGCCTCGCGGCCCCGCAGCGCGATCCGGCAGCTCTTCGAGTCTGTGACGGCCTCCTCGGTCTGGCCCCGGATCGAATCGGGCATGACGCCGGCGATCGTCCGGGCCTTCGACGAGCTGGCTTCCGACGTCACGCAGGCGCGCGAGTTCGAACAGCTGCTGACCGAGCGCCTGCTGAAGAACGCCCGGACCATGAAGCGGCGCGTCGCGACGGGACTGGCCGACCCGGACATCCTCACGGCGGTCGCCTGGTGCAACCTGACGACCCGGTCCGTCTTCCACCGGCTCTACGAAAGGGAAGAGCGACGCCTGGACGAAGCCACGGGCCGCATCGTCGATCTCGAGCGGGAGCTCACGCGGGGGGGAGACGAAGCGGCGCCGCCTCAGGAGTTCCGGAGGTTTCGCGAGTCGCGGGTGCGCTTCGACCAGCTCGCCTCCGAGAGGAACCTGCGCGCGCAGCACATCATGGAGTTGAAGCTCGCCATCGGAGACGTCCTCGAGAAGTTCGAAATCTCGGGTCTGGAGGCCGAGGACATCGACGAAGCGCTCGAGCTGGTCGAGGAGGTGGACGCAAACGCGGAGGACGAGGGCTTCTGGAGGCCGTGCCTCGACCGGATCCTGGGGCCGGTCGGGCGGGCGTCGGGAGCCACGGGCGCGGCGCACTCCGTCGCCGGCCTCGCCTCGTTGAAGCTCGAGGGCTGGGAGCTCGACGCGGCGCGGCGCACGCTCGAGGCCCGCGAGCCGCCGACGGAGGCCGACCGGGCGCTGCTGCGCGCGGCGGCGCTGCGCGTGCGAGCCGAGGAGCAGGCCGAAGCGTTGCGTCGCGCGGAAGCCGGAATCGGAAGCTCCGACCTGGCGCGCGCCGCGCGCGCGACACTGGCCCGCTGCGAGTCCCTCGAGAGCGCGCTCGAGCAGATGGCGTCGGAAAGCCGCGGATCGGACGAGGCCCGGTCCTGGAACCGCACGCGGCATCGGCTGCGGGCCGCAAGTTCGGCCCTCTGGCTGGAGATGGACCGCGCCGCGGGCAGGGCGTAGGGAGCGGGACGAAGCCGTCCGGACCGATCGTCTCCCCCCCTCGGCCGCCCGCCCGCCCCCCGTATACTCCCCGCTCGTGAAGGAAGACCCCGAGGAGGAGACCGCGGCCGAGCAGCCGCTGATCGACAACCGCCGGCGAAATCTGGAGCGCGTTCGCGAGATCGTCGGCGACGTCTATCCCTTCGCCTTCCCGCTGACGTCGACCGTCTCGCAGATCGCCCGGACACACCGCGATCGCCCGGCGGCGGAGCTCGAGCAGGAAGCGACCCGCGTCGCGACCGCCGGGCGCATCCTGGCGCGCCGCACGCAGGGAAAGGCCGGCTTTCTCGATCTTTCCGACGGGGCGGAGCGCCTCCAGGTCTACGTTCGCAAGGACGTGGTGGGGGAGCCGGGCTGGGAGTTGTACGGCGCTCTCGATCTGGGCGACTGGATCGGCGTCGAGGGGGAGATCTTCAAGACCCGGACGGGGGAGCTGACCGTCAAGGCTCGGGAAATGACGTTTCTCGCCAAGTGCCTGCGTCCATTGCCGGAGAAATGGCACGGCTTGAAGGACGTCGAGCGCCGGTACCGGCAGCGCTACCTCGACCTGGCCGTCAACCCGGAGTCCCGCCGCGTCTTCGAGTCGCGCTCGGCGATCGTCCGGTACCTGAGGCGGTTCCTCGAAGAGCGCGGGTACCTCGAGGTCGAGACCCCGATGATGCAGGCGATTCCGGGCGGGGCGCTGGCGCGCCCCTTCGTGACGCACCACAACGCGCTCGACGTCGACCTGTACCTGCGAATCGCGCCGGAGCTGTATTTGAAGCGCCTGGTCGTGGGAGGCCTCGAGCGCGTCTACGAGATCAACCGCAACTTCCGAAACGAGGGCATCTCGACCCAGCACAACCCCGAGTTCACGATGCTCGAGTTCTACCAGGCCTACGCGCGCGCGAGCGACCTGATGGCCCTGACCGAGGAGATGCTCTCGGATCTCGTGCGGGAGGTCACCGGAGACGTCCGGACGCCCTGGGGCGATCAGGCGATCGTCTGGTCGCCGCCCTTCCGGCGCGTGACGATGCGGGAGGCGGTGCTGGAGGCGACGCGGGAGGACCCGCGGGGTCCCGTCGTCGCGGCGGAGCTCGAGTCGGCGCCGGGGCTCTTCGCCGCGGCCCGCCGGTTCGGCGTCGAGAGGCCCGAGCGGTTCGAAGGCCAGAAGGGAAAGCTCCTGGCCGAGCTCTTCGAGGCGGTCGCGGAGCAGCGGTTGATCCAGCCGACGTTCCTTCACGAGTTCCCGACCGAGATCTCGCCCCTTTCCAAGCAGGACCCGCGCAACCCCGAGTGGGTCGACCGTTTCGAGCTCTACGCCGGCGGCATGGAGATCGCCAACGGCTTCTCGGAGTTGAACGACCCCCGCGAGCAGGCGGAACGTTTCCGGCGTCAGGCCGAGGATCGGGCTAGAGGGGATCTCGAAGCCGCGCCCTACGACGAGGACTACGTGGAGGCTCTCGAGTACGGCATGCCGCCGACGGCGGGCGAAGGCGTCGGCATCGACCGCCTCGCGATGCTCGTGACGAATCGCCATTCGATCCGGGACGTGATCCTCTTTCCCCTGCTGAGGCCGCGGGAGCGCGGGCCGGGCGAGGACGAGACGCCGGGACGGGAGTGATCCCTCCCGACGGCGCACCAGGCGAGGGGAAGGAGAAGGGGCCATGAGCTTCGAGTCCTTCGTCGCGCTGCGGTACCTCGCCGCCTCGCGCAAGACGGCCCACGTCGCGCTGATCTCGACCATCTCGGTTCTGGGGCTCGCGGTCGGCGTCGCGGCGCTGGTGATCGCGCTGTCGCTTCTGTCCGGCTTCCAGGACCGCATCCGTGCCCAGATGGCCGAGAGGAGCCCGCACCTGACGGTCTCCCCGGAGCGAGGCGCGGCGGTGGCCGACCCGGAGCGCGTCCGCGCCGCGATGGCCTCGGTCCCGGGGGTTCTCGCCGTCGAGCCGGTGGTCGAGGGGCGTGGCTGGATCAGCGCGGCCGCGGGGGGCGCGGCGATGCCGGTGCGCTACCGCAACGCGACCGCCGGGAGCCTGGAGACCTCCGGCGGGCCCGAGCCGGCGGTCCTCGTCGCCGCTCCGATCGCCTTTCGGATCGGGATCGGCGCCGGCGATCGGGTGCGTCTGACCTCCTCGCGGGCGCGACTTTCTCCGATCGGCCCCATTCCGGTCTCCGTCGTCCTGCGCGTCGCCGACGTCGGACGCCGGGCGCCGCTCGAGAAGTCGCCCGAGGTTGAAGTTCCCGAGTCGGTCGCGCGAATCCTCTCGGGACAGAACGCTGGCGCGCGCGCGTTCGAAGCGCGGCTGGCGGATCCTTTCGCCGTCGAGCGCGCGGCCCGGGACCTCGCCGGCCGGCTGGGGGCGGGCTACCGGATCGAGACCTGGCGCGACCGGAACGCGCCCCTCTCTTTCGCGCTGCGCCTGGAGAAGCTCGTCATGTTCGCGACCGTCGCCCTGATCATCCTGGTCGCGGCCTTCAACGTCGTTTCGAACCTTGCGCTGCTCGTCGTGGAAAAGAAGCGCGACCTGGGGGTGTTCACGACCATGGGCGCCCCTCCCCGCTCGCTCGCCCGGATCTATCTCGTGCTCGGCGCGGCCATCGGCGGAATCGGCACGGCCGCCGGGCTGGCCCTGGGTGTCGCCGCTTCGGTCGTGCTCGACCGGTACCGGGTGCTGCCGCTCCCGGCCGACGTGTACGTGTTCACCCACGTCCCGTTCGCGGTGCACCCGCGCGACGTCCTGCTGGTCGCCGTGTTCGCCTTCGGAACGGCGATCGCCGCGGCGCTGCTTCCCGCGCGCGCGGCGGCCCGGATCGCCCCGGGCGAAGCCGTCGAGCTGTCGCGATGAAGAGGACGGTGCCCGGTGGTCGGTGTCCGGCGTCCGGAGGGACGTCCCGGACACCGAAAACCGGATCCCGGACACCGAACTGATGCTCGCAATCCGGGCGCAAAACCTCACGAAGACCTATGCCGGCGAGGTCGCTCCCGTCGAGGTCTTTCGCAACCTGTCCTTCGACCTTCCGGAAAGGGTCTTCGCCGCGATCATGGGGCCCTCCGGCGTGGGCAAGTCCACCCTGCTTCACCTGCTCGGCGGCATCGACCGTCCCGACTCGGGGCGGGTCGAGGTGTTCGGCGCCTCCCTGGCGGAGATGCCGGCGCCCGAGCGCGCCCGGTTTCGCAACGCCCGGATCGGCTTCGTCTTCCAGTTTCACCACCTGCTGCCCGAGTTCACCGCCGAGGAGAACGTGGCCTTCCCGCACCGCATCGCGGGAGTCGCGCCGGGGGAGGCGCGCCGCCGCGCGCGGGAGCTGCTCGAGCGAGTGGGGCTGGCCGACCGCGGGGATCACCGCCCGCGCGCCCTCTCGGGTGGCGAGCAGCAGCGCGTCGCGATCGCGCGGGCCCTGGCGCGGGGCCCCGGCCTGCTCCTCGCGGACGAGCCGACCGGCAATCTCGACGCCGAATCCGCCGCGCGCGTCTTCGATCTGATCGAGGAGTTGCACCGGGAGCGGGGCATGAGCACGGTTCTGGTAACCCACAACCCGGATCTCGCGAGACGCTGTGATAAAATTTTCGTCATGTCCCGGGAAGGAATCTCTCCCGCGCCGGGTTACGCGGGGCGGGTATAGGGCCCCAGCTGGAGATGGCCTGCTTGCCCGCCGCCGATGTTTGAGAAATACAACGAAAAAGCGCGCCGCGCCCTGTTCTTCGCGCGCTACGAGGCGTCCAAGCTCGGCTCGAAGGTGATCGAGTCCGAGCACCTGCTGCTCGGAATCCTCCGCGAGGGGGAGGACATCATCAAGGAGATCTTCTCCCGCTTCAACGTGAAGCCGGAGGAGGTGCGGCGGGAGATCGAGGGGGACCGCATCTTCGTCGAGCGGATCTCCTCGACGGCCGAGCTTCCCCTCTCCGAAGAGTCCAAGAAGATCCTGGCGTACGCCTCCCACGAGGCCGAATCGATGATGCATCCGTACGTCGGGACCGAGCACCTGCTCATCGGCCTGCTGCGGGTGGACGGCTGTGTGGCGGGGCGTCTGCTGACGGCTCGCGGCTTCAACCTCTACGGCGTTCGGGAGGAGACGATCTCCCTGATCAAGGAACGGGAAGTCTCCAAGCAGAAGAAGGAACTGCCCTTCCTCTCCGAGTACAGCCGCGACCTGACGCAGCTGGCGGCCTCCGGGACCTTCGATCCGCTGATCGGGCGCGACAAGGAGGTCGAGCGAATCATCCAGATCCTGTCGCGCCGAACCAAGAACAATCCGATCCTGCTCGGGGAGCCGGGCGTGGGAAAGACGGCCATCGTCGAAGGGCTCGCGACCCGGATCATCGAGGGCGCGGTCCCGATGTTTCTCTCGCAGAAGAAAATCCTGGCGCTCGACCTCTCGCTCATCGTGGCCGGCACGAAGTACCGCGGCCAGTTCGAGGAGCGGCTGAAGGGCATCATCCGGGAGCTGCGCGAGAACCCCGACCTGATCATCTTCATCGACGAGATCCACTCGCTGATCGGGGCCGGATCCGCCGAGGGCTCGCTCGACGCGGCCAACATCCTGAAGCCCGCGCTCTCCCGGGGCGAGGTCTCCTGCGTCGGCGCGACGACGTTGAAGGAGTATCGCAAGTACATCGAGAAGGACCGCAGCCTCCTGAGGCGCTTCCAGGCGATCAACGTCACGGCGCCCTCGGAGAGCGAGACCTTCGAGATCCTGGAGGGCGTCAAGGACCGGTACGAGCAGTTCCACAAGGTCCGCTACTCGCCCGAGGCCATCAAGACCGCGGTCTACCAGTCGAACCGCTACATCACCGACCGCTTCTTCCCGGACAAGGCGATCGACATCCTGGACGAGGCGGGCGCCAAGGTGAAGCTCAAGCGCGTGGCGGACACCCAGAACCTGCGCAAGCTCGAGCTCGAAACGCGGCAGATCGTCAAGGAAATGAAGAAGGCGATCTCCGACAAGGACTTCGAGAAGGCGGTCTTCCTGCGCGAGCGCGAGATCGAGCTGAAGGAGGAGATCGAGCGGACCAAGGCGCAGACGGCCGAGCGGAGCGACGCGACCCAGGAGGTCACGCGCCGCGACATCGAGGAGATCATCTCCTCCTGGACCGGAATTCCCGTGGCCTCCCTCGAGATGGAGGAGGCGGAGAAGCTGCTCCACATGGAAGACGCCCTGCGCCGCCGCATCGTCGGGCAGGAAGCGGCGATCGTCGGCGTCTCGAAGGCGATCCGGCGCTCGCGCCTGGGCGTCAACAACCCCAACCGGCCGATGGGTTCGTTCATCTTTCTCGGCCCCTCGGGCGTCGGGAAGACCGAGGTCGCGCGGCGGCTCGCGGAATTCCTCTTCGAGAACCAGAAGGCCCTGGTGCGCTTCGACATGTCCGAGTACATGGAGAAGCACGCCGTGTCGAAGCTGATCGGCTCGCCGCCCGGCTACGTCGGGCACGAGGACGGGGGACAGCTGACCGAGCGCATCCGGCGCAATCCCTACAGCGTCATCCTGTTCGACGAGATCGAGAAGGCGCACCCGGACATCGCCAACCTTCTCCTGCAGATCCTCGAGGACGGGATCCTGACGGACTCCTACGGGAACCTGGTGGACTTCAAGAACACCCTGATCATCATGACGTCCAACATCGGGACCAAGCACCTGGTCAGCCGCACGCGCCTCGGGTTCGGGGCCGCCAAGGAGATCCAGGACAACAAGGAGATCGAGGACCTCGTCCTGAAGGAGCTGCGCAAGGACTTCTCGCCCGAGTTCATCAACCGAATCGACGACATCATCGTCTTCCATCCGCTCGGGCGGGCCGAGCTGACGAAGATCTGCCGGCTGCTGATCGACGACGTCAACGCGACCCTGGCGCCCAAGGGAGCGTTCCTCGACGTCGACGACGCGGCGATCGAATGGCTGCTCGCGCAGAGCGGCGACGACCCCAACATGGGCGCGCGGCCCCTGCGCCGCGGGATCCAGAAATACATCGAGGACCCGGTCTCGGAGCTCCTGATCCAGTCGCGCGACGATCGCCCCGAGGCGATCGAGGTTCGGCTCGGGGAGAACGGCCTCACGATCGCGGCCCGAGAGAGCGAGACGATCGGCCAGGGCCGCTGAGGCGATCGCCCCGGCCGCGGGGCGCGCCGCGTCCGGGCGTCGCCCGCGCCGCCGCCTCCCGCATTCTTTTTCGTCGGGTCTCTCTCAGGAGCGTTTCCTCCGGGCGAGGAACAAGTTAGGCTTGCCCTTCGTTCGAACGGAAAGCGCGATGGAGAGAGGCTTCGGGAAGATCGGCACGGGGCAGGGCGGCTCCCGCGGGAGCGGGGCTTGAGTCGACTCGCGGCCGGAAGGGGTCTGCTCCTGGTCGGCTTCCTGTGCGGCGCGACGCTGCGGGCGCAGACCCCCTCTCCGGCGGTCACACCCGTCCCGACCCCGGCGCCGTCCTCGCAGGCTCCCCCGGCCGCGCCGGCCCCGGCGCCCTCGGGCGCGACGGGCGAGAAGATCGTCGGCATCCGCGTCGTGGGCTACCAGACGGTGTCCCCCGACACGGTCGCGCACTATCTGGGCGTCAAGGTCGGCGACCCGTACGACCCGGAGGCGATTCGCGCTCATTTCCACTCGCTCTGGGACGTGGGGCTTCTGGACAACGTCACGATCGAGGCCGAGCACGATCCCCGGGGCGTCACTCTGGTGATCACGATCGAGGAGCGGCCGACGATCACCGCAGTGGACTTCGTCGGGAACAAGAAGATCTCGACCTCGCAGATCAAGGATCGCCTGAAGGAGGAGAAGATCGAGATCCGCGGGGGCTCGCCCCTGTCCCTGCGGGAGATCGCGCGCGTGCGGTCCGTGATCTCCGACTACTACCTCGAGCAGGGATACCGCAGCGTCAGCGTCGACTTCCACGTCGAGGACCTCTCGAAGACCGAGAAGAAGGTCGTCTTCACGATCGACGAGGGAGACAAGATCAAGATCGCTTCGATCCAGTTCCAGGGGAACAAGGTGTTTCCGGCCTGGCGCCTGCGAAACGCGATGAAGAAGACCAAGGTCAACACCTTCTGGCGCGTCTTCTCGGAGAACACGACCTACAGCCAGGCCAACTACGAGGCGGACGTCGAGAACATCAAGGCGGTCTACCACGCGAAGGGATACAAGGACGTGGTGGTGAAGGACCCCACGCTCGACATCTTCATCAAGAATCCGAAGGCGTCCCCGAAGAAGATCAAGCGCGCCGTCCGCATCACGATCCCGATCGTCGAGGGGGACCAGTTCTTCGTCAACGAGATCCGGGTCGAGCGGGTCGACCAGTCGGGCAAGCCCGTCGAGGACGGCGCTCCGATGGTCTTTCCCCGGAAGATGATTCTCGACAAGTTCTTCGAGCTCAAGCCGGGGACGGTCCTGAACCGGGACCGGCTGGTCGAGGCCCTCTCGCAGGTCGAGGCCCTTTACAAGTCGAACGGCTACATCTACTGGTTCGCGGACCCGGCCTACAAGGAAGTGGGCAACCATCGCGTGGACATCGACGTCCGGCTGTACGAGGGCGAGAAGTTCTACCTGGGCCGGTTCGAGGTCAAGGGCAACACCATCACCCGGGACAAAGTGATCCGGCGCGAGTTTGCCCTGGACGAGGGCGCGGTGATGGACATGGACGCCGTCAAGCGCAGCCTTCAGAAACTTCAGCAACTCGGCTACTTCAAGATCTCGGAGGAGCCGGACTTCAGCGTGCGCCCCGAGGAGAAGAAGGTCGATCTGACCCTCAAGGGACAGGAGACCTCGCGCAACGAGATCCAGTTCGGGGCGGGCTACTCGGCCGTGGACAAATTCTTCGGCCAGTTCTCCTTCCAGACCCGCAATTTCCTCGGACGCGGCGAGATCCTGGCCGTCTCGGCGCAGGTCGGAGCGATCTCGAGTTTCTACGACCTCTCCTACACGATCCCCTGGTTCATGGACCGCAACCAGTCGGTCGGGTTTTCGATCTACCGGCGCACCGCCGACTACCTCAACATCGACGAGAAGCGGCAGGGGACGAGCGTGTTCTACGGCCGCGGGATCGGGCTCTTCGACTCCTGGAATCTGCTCTACCAGTACGAGAGCGTCAAGGCCAACTACCCGGTGCGCGGGGCGCCGGTTCCCCCCGGCCAGCCCGTCCCCCCGGACAAGCTCACGGACACGCGCGGACGGACCTCGTCCTTCACGCCGGCGTATCGCTACGACAGCCGCAACGATCCGTTCGATCCGACCGCGGGACGCCGCGCGTTCGCGAGCGTCCAGATCGCCGGCGGCGCGCTCGGGGGAACCGACTACTTCTTCAAGCCGATCCTGGGAGGCACCCTCTACTTCCCGGTCCGCTTCCCGCGCCACGCCTACATCGCGGCGAACCTGGAAGGCGGCTGGGTGGCCAACTACGCGGGCCACGAGATTCCGATCTTCGAGCGCTTCCAGCTGGGCGGCGAGCAGAGCCTGCGGGGCTTTCAGACCGGATCGATCCTGCCGCTCCAGAAGAACAATCAGGTCTTCACCGACGATCTCGGGCGCATCCTCGGGGGCAACAAGTTCTGGGTGCTCAACCTCGAGTACACGTTCCTGCAGTTCGGGCCGGGCAAGATGCTGCTCTTCGCCGACCTGGGCAACACCTACTTCGATTCGCAGTCCTTCAATCCGGGGGACTTGCGCTATTCCGTCGGCGGCGAGCTGCGGATCTTCCTGCCGATCTTCCAGGCGCCGCTGCGGTTCATCTATTTCTTCAACCCGGTCACGGTCCAGCCGCTCGACCAGTTCGGCTTCCCCATCAACAGCCTGAAGGAGAAAAAATCGGGGTTCCTCTTCTCGATCGGAAGGACCTTCTAGCGAGAGAGCCGCCGCGCGGCGCCTGCCCCGGGGGAATGCGCCCGAAGGGGGCCCTGTTCTTCGACCTCGGGACTTTGCTAGTATTCGCCGTTCTTTCCCCGCCGGGCGCGGACTGGCCGGGAAAAAAGGAGTCAGAAGAATGAAGCGCATCCTGCTCTCGCTCGCCGCGGCCGGTGCGGTGGCGGTCGCCTCGGCCCAGACGGGCCCGGCGGCGTCGACGGCGGCGGCGCCGGGGCCTGTGAAGATCGCGGTCATCAATGTCGACCGCCTCGTGACGGATTCCGCTCTCGGTAAGGAAGCCTTCGCGCGCGTCAAGAAGCTCGCCGACCAGAAGAAGGACGAGGGAGACAAGCTGACCAAGGAGCTGCGCGAGATGGAGCAGAAGCTCGCCGACCAGGGAGCTTCGCTCGCCGACGACAAGAAAGAGGCGCTTCAGAAGACGTACCAGGAGAAGGCGATCGCCTTCAAGAGATTCCAGGACGACGCGCAGCGGCAGCTCGAGGAGGCCCAGAAGAAGGAGCTCGAAGAGCTCCAGAAACGGGTGATGCCGGTCATCACGCAGGTGGGCAAGGAAAAGGGCTACACGCTGATCTTCAACAAATTCCAGTCGGGGCTCGTCTTCGCCGACGAGGGCGTGGACGTCACCGACGAGGTCTTGAAGCGCTTCAACACGACCGTGGCGGTGCCCGCTCCCGCGGCTCCGGCCGCGGCGGCGCAGTCGAAGCCCGCCGCGGCGGCGCAGCCGAAGCCGACCCCGAAGAAGCCCTCGTAGGGCGAACGCGGGACGGCCCCGCCGGTTTCTCGAGCTTCGCGGATTCGCGCCCGGCGCGGCCGGGCGCGTCTCGGGTCGGCGCCGGGTCCGAGCTACCGACCGCCGCTCAACCCTAGTACTATCCGCCCCGGTGAAAGCCGCCAAGCGGACCGGATCCCGCCCGCGACGCGTCCCGGAGCGCCCGGGACCGCGCGATTTCACTCTGGCCGACGTGGCGCGCGCGGTGGGCGGCCGGGTTCGTGGCGACCCCGGGATGCGGCTGTCCGGCGTCCGCGGTCTCGACGAGGCGGGCCCCGAGGACCTCTCCTTCGTCGCGGACTCGCGCCGGGCCGCCCAGGCGCGGGCCAGCCGCGCCGGCGCGCTCCTGGCGGGGTCGGCCGAGCTCGCCGGCGGGCGCCCGGCCGTCGTCGTCGCCGAACCGCTGCAGGCGCTCGCGACCTGGCTCGAGACGCTCGCGCCGCCGGCTCGCCCGAAGGCGGGTGTCGCCCGCGGGGCGCACGTGCACGGCACCGCCCGCCTCGGCCGAGGCGTTTCGGTGGCCGCGGGAGCGACGGTCGGCCCGCGGGCCCGGATCGGAGCGCGCACGGTCATCGGGCCGGGAGCCCGGGTCGGCGCGGGTGTGGAGATCGGCGAAGACGGCTTCCTGCACCCCAATGCGGTCGTCTACGACGGCTGCCGGATCGGAGCTCGCTGCGTCCTCCACGCGGGCGCCGTCGTCGGATCGGACGGCTTCGGTTACGTCTGGGACGGGCGCCGGCACCGCAAGATCCCGCAGCTGGGCATCGTGCGCCTGGAAGATGACGTCGAGGTCGGCGCCAACGCGGCCATCGACCGCGCCACCCTCGGGGAGACCGTGGTCGGCCGGGGCACCAAGATCGACAACCTCGTGCAGATTGGGCACAACGTGGTGGTCGGCGAGCATTCGCTGCTCTGCGGTCAGGCGGGAGTCGCGGGCTCGACGCGCATCGGCCGCCGGGTCACCCTGGCGGGCCAGGCCGGCGTCGCGGATCACGCGACGATCGGCGACGGCGCGATCGCCACGGCGCAGTCGGGAATCGTGACCGGCGCGAAGGTGGAAGCCGGAGCGGTCGTCTCCGGGATGCCGGCGGCGCCGCACCGCGAGTTTCTGAAGCGGGCGGCCTGGATCGCGCGTCTGCCGGAGCTCGCGCGGCGCGTGGAGGATCTGGAAAGGCGCCTGCAGGAGGCCGGCAAAGGAGGGAGCACGTGGAGCTCGGAATCGGCGAGATCCTGAAGATCCTGCCGCATCGCTATCCCTTTCTGCTCGTGGATCGCATCCTGGAGCTCGAGGCCGGCAAGCGCGTGGTCGGGATCAAGAACGTCACGTTCAACGAGGAATTCTTCCAGGGGCACTTCCCGGGCAACCCCGTGATGCCAGGGGTTCTCATCATCGAGGCCATGGCGCAGGTCGCGGGGGTGGGCTTGCTCGGAACGGTGCCCGACCCGCAGAAGAAGCTGCTCTACATGGCGGGCGTCGACCGCGCGAAATTCCGGCGCCCGGTCGTGCCCGGGGATCGGCTGCGCCTGGAAGCCGAGATCGTTTCCCTGAAGATGCGCACCTGCAAGTGCCGGGCGCGGGCTCTGGTGGACGGCGCGCTCTGCGCCGAGGCGGAGCTGATGTCGGTCCTGGTCGACCGGCCGTGACGGCCGAGATCCATCCCACGGCGATCGTCTCGCCCGAGGCGCAGCTCGACCCGGGGGTCACCGTCGGGCCGCATGCCCTCATCGGCCCCGAGGTTCGACTGGGGCGCGGCACGTCGGTGGGCGCCCACGCGCAGATTCAGGGCCCGACGACGATGGGAGAGGGCAATCGGATCTTTCCCTTCGCCGTCGTGGGTTTCGACCCGCAGGATCTGAAGTACCGCGGGGAGCGAACGCGCCTGACCGTGGGAAGCCGCAACGTGTTTCGGGAGTTCTGCACGATCCACCGGGGCACCGCGGGCGGCCACGGGGAGACTTCGATCGGCGACGAGAATCTCTTCATGGCCTACAGCCACGTGGCCCACGACTGCCGGATCGGATCGCACGCGGTGCTGGCCAACTACGTGGGGCTGGCGGGCCACATCGACGTGGGCGACTGGGTCTTCCTCGGCGCCTACGTCGGCTGCCACCAGTTCGTTCGCATCGGCGACCACGCCTACGTCGGCGCCTTCACCGTGATCCGCCAGGACGTGCTTCCCTTCTGCAAGACCGAGGGCGCCGACGCGAAGACGTACGGCATCAACGCGATCGGTCTCAAGCGGCGAGGATTCTCTCCCGACCGTCTGGAAGCCCTGGAGAAGGCCTACCGCCTGCTGATCCGTTCGAAGCTCAACACCACCCAGGCCCTCGAGCGGATCGGGGCGGAGCTTTCGGGCGAGCGCGACGTGGACGCGCTCGTGGAGTTCATCCGCGCGAGCCAGCGGGGATTCCACCGGTGAGCGACGAGGCCGACCGACGGCCGATCCCGGGCAGCGAGCCGATCCGGCTCGCCGTCGTGGGCGTCGGGCACCTCGGCCGGCAGCACGCCCGGGTCGCGGCCGGTCTTCCGGGCGCGCGGCTGGTCGGCGTGCGCGACATCGACGCGGGGCGCGCGGAGGAGGTCGCCCGGGAGAACGGCTGCGACGTTCTGCCGGACCTGGAGACCGTGGCCTCGCGCGCGCAGGCGGTGATCGTCGCGACGCCGACGGTGAGCCACGCCGAGGTCGGGGGCTTCTTCCTCGACCGGGGCCGGGACGTCCTCATCGAGAAGCCGATCGCCGTGACCCTCGCCGAGGCCGACGACCTGATCGCGCGCGCCCGCGCCGCGGGACGGATCATCCAGGTGGGCCACGTCGAGCGCTACAACCCGGCGGTCGAAGCGGCCTTCGGGCTGCTCTCGCATCCCCGCTTCGTCGAAGTGCACCGCCTGGGCGCCTTCACGGGACGCAGCCTCGACGTGGACGTGGTCCGGGACCTGATGATCCACGACCTTCAGATGGTGGGCGAGCTGGTCGGGCGCCCGGCCGTGGAGATCCGCGCGGCGGGCCTGCCCGTTCTCACGCCGCAGCTGGACATCGCCAACGCCCGCATCGCCTTCGAGGGAGGCTGCGTCGCCAGCCTGACCGCCTCCCGCGTCTCTCCGGAAAAAGTGCGCAAGTTTCGCGTCTTCGCCCCGTCGCTCTACGTCTCGATCGATCTGCTCGCGCGGTCCGCCACCGCCTTTCGGCTTTCCCACGAGCGGGGCGTTCCGGAGGTGCTTCCGGTCCGCTTCCCGGTCGAGAAGGAGGAGCCGCTGCGGCGCGAGCTCGCGGACTTCGTGCGCTGCGTGCGCGAGCGGGCGCGGCCCCGGGTCCCCGGGGAGGCGGGCCGGGACGCGCTGGCGTTGGCGGAGCGAGTGACCGAGGCGATCGAGGAACACCGCCGCGCGGTGGAAGGAGCTCCCGCTTGAGCGAGTCCGCGCGAATCGGCCTTCTGGGCGGCAGCGGCGTCTACGATCTCTCGGAGATCGAGGACTTGAGGGAAGAGGCCCTGGAGACTCCATTCGGCGCGCCCTCGCAGGCCTACGTCACCGGGCGGCTGGAAGGGTTGCCCGTGGCTTTTCTCTCGCGTCACGGCCGGGGGCACCGCCTGGCGCCTTCCGAGATCAACTATCGGGCCAACATCTTCGGCTTCAAGCTCCTGGGCTGCGACGTGATCCTGTCCGCCTCGGCGGTGGGAAGCCTGAAGGAGGAGATCGCGCCGCGCCACGCCGTCGTGCCCGAGCAGTTCATCGACCGGACCCGCCATCGCCCGGACACGTTCTTCGGCGGCGGGATCGTCGCGCACGCGGGCTTCGCCGAACCGGTCTGCCGGCCGACGGCGGCGGCGCTCGAGGCCGCGGCGAGCGCGAGCGGTCTCCCGGTGCGGCGAGGAGGCGTCTACGTCTGCATCGAGGGCCCGGCCTTCTCGACCCGGGCCGAGTCGCTCCTCTATCGCTCCTGGGGAGCGGACGTCATCGGGATGACGAACCTGACGGAGGCGAAGCTCGCCCGGGAGGCGGAGATCTGTTACGCCTCGCTCAATCTCGTGACTGACTACGACGCCTGGCGGGACGCCGACGCGGTCACCGTCGACGTCATCCTCGCGGTGCTTCGCGACAACTCGGCCGTCGCCCGCCGGGCGATGCGGGAGGCGGTGCGGCGGGTGGATCCGGATAGGGACTGCGGGTGCCGCAAGGCCATGCAGGACGCGATCCTGACGGACCGCTCCTCCGTCACGGAAGAGGCGCGGCAGCGTCTGTCGCCCCTCGTGGGGAGGTACCTGTGATCAGCCGTTCCGGCCGGCGGGGGCGCGTCGTCGTGACCGGCTCCGTGGCGTTCGACTACCTGATGCGCTTTCCCGGACACTTCGTCGAGCACCTGATTCCCGACCGCCTGAAGCGCCTCTCGGTCTCGTTTCTGGTGGACGACATGCGCCGCGTCCCCGGCGGGTGCGGCCCGAACATCGCGTACGGGCTGGCCGTCCTGGGCGAGCGGCCGCTGCTGCTGGCGTCGGCCGGGCAGGACGCCGCGGCGTACCGCGACATTCTCCAAGCCTCCGGCGTGGACGTTTCCGGGCTCGTCCTGCACGAGGACGTCTTCACGGCCTCCTTCTTCGTCTCGACCGACCGGGACCAGAATCAGCTCGCCTCCTTCTACACGGGCGCCATGGCGCGGGCCCGAGATCTCTCGATCGAAGCGACAGGCGACGGCCGAGGCTCTCTCGTCATCGTCTCTCCCAACGACCCGTCGGCGATGGCGCGCTACACGGAGGAGTGCCGGCGCCTGGAAATCCCGTTTCTGTACGACCCGAGCCAGCAGGTCGCGAGGCTCGCGGGCGACGAGCTGCTGGAGGGCATCCGGGGCGCCGCGATGCTCATCGTCAACGACTACGAGCTCGGGATCGTGTCGCAGAAGACCGGCCTCTCCCGCGAGGCCCTGGAAGAGCGGGTGCCGGTCCTGGTGGCCACGCACGGGGCGGACGGCTCGACGATCTCGGTCTGGGGCCCGCGCGGTCGCGTGCGGAACGCCATTCCCGCCGCCCGGCTCGAGCGGGAGGCGCTCGACCCGACGGGTGTCGGCGACGCCTTCCGCGCGGGACTGATCCGGGGGATGCGACTGGGGCTGCCCTGGGAGATCGCGGGAAGGATGGGCAGCGTGGCGGCGGTCTTCGGGCTGGAATCCGCGGGGCCGCAGCCGTCGCGATACCGGATCGAAGAGTTCCTCGCGCGGTACGAGCGGAACTTCGGCGAGGAGCCGCTTCTCGAGAAGTTGCGAGGCCACCCGGCCTGAGAAGTCTCGTTGCGGGGCGGCGCGCTCCCGAAGGAGTCTCGCCGCCGATGGCGAGGGGGCGACCAGAAGGGTTACAATGCGAGCTCTTCCGAAGAGCCGATCCTTGAGCAGCCGCCGGGCCCTTTCCCGCGAGATCCCCGCCGCGCCGAAGGCGTGGGAGGGGAGCCTCGAGGCCCGCGGCCTGCGGTTCGGCATCGTCTGCGCGCGCTGGAACCCCACGGTCACGCAGGCGATGCTGCGCTCGGCCCTAGGCGCGCTCCGCCGCCACGGGGCCCGGCCTGCCGACATCACGCTGGTCCGCGTGCCCGGCGCCTTCGAGCTTCCGGCCGCCACGCGCGCCCTGATCCGGTCCCGGCGCTGCGACGCCGTGGCGATCCTCGCCGCGATCGTGCGGGGCGAGACGAACCACCACGACGTGCTCGCGCATGCGGTCGCCGGGGCGCTCGCGGCCCTCTCCGCCGAGACCGGCCTGCCGATCGGCTTCGGTGTCCTGACCTGCGACACGATGGAGCAGGCGCGCCGGAGGGTCGAGAAGGGCGCCGAGGCCGTCGAGGCGGCGCTCGAGGTCGCCAACCTCCGCCGCGCCCTCTCGCGGAAATAGCCATGGGCGCGAGGCGAAAGGCGAGGGAACTCGCCCTCCAGATGCTCTACGAGAACGACGTGGCAGGCACCGAGCCCCGGGAGATGTTCGCCCGGAGCACGGACCTCCAGACGGCTCCGGAAGGAACGCGGGCCTTCGCCGAGCGCCTGGTCACCGGCACCCTGGCGCACCGCGACGACCTCGACGCGATCATCTCGAAGCAGGCGGACAACTGGCGGATCTCGCGGATGCCGGTCGTCGACCGCAACATCCTGCGCCTGGCGCTCTTCGAGCTCCTCCACGAGCCGGAAACGCCCCATCCCGTCGTGATCGACGAGGCGCTCGAGATCGCCAAGCGATTCTCGACGCCACGCTCCTCGCAATTCATCAATGGGATCCTGGACGGCGTGCTCAAGGCGCGCCCGGCGAGGCACGCCTGACCGGCCGCCGCCCGCGGGGAGCGGGCCTCCTGCTGGGCGCGGCGCTCTGCGCGCTCGCGGCGCCGCCGGCCCGCGCCGACGAGCGCGCCGTTTACCTCGCGGAAGGGGAGGACATCCGCCTCTTCGATCAGTACGACAACGACGGCTACTCGCTCGCCGTCGCGCCGGGGACCGGGGGGTCGGTCGAGCTGCGAGTGCGCGTCTCCGATTCTCCGCTCCGAAGCTCCGCTCCCTTCCCGACCGGGGGTCCCCGCGACGAAGCGCTCGCTCCGGCGCCCGAGCGGGACGCGTTCGCGCGGGACGCGACGCGAGGCTGCGCCCGTCAGGCCGACGCGGTTGCGCGGATCCTGGTCTCTCTCGCCTCCCGGATCCAGTACGATGCGGACCGCCTCCGGCCGCAGGACCCGCCGGCCGTTTTCGCGTCGGGGCGGGCGGACTGCGTCGGCTTCGCCGAGCTCGCGGTGGATCTCCTGAGGCGGGTCGGGATCCGGGCGCGCACGGTTCAGGGGATTCTGCGCACGGAGCCGGCGCACCCCGCCTACGACCCCCGCATCGGCGGCGCCTACCACCGCTGGATCGAGGTCTACTATCCGGACCGAGGCTACGTGTTTTCCGATCCCTCCGCGTCGATCAACGGCGTCGACGCGCGATACATCCCCTTTCGCGGGCGCTCGCTCGTGCGGCCGCGCGGCCTGACGCTGGTCTTCGTCGACCGGTCGGGCGACCTCTCGTACCTCGCGGTTTCGGCCGGGCCCTCGACGCTGCGGGAGAGACCCTCGGGCAAGTGAGCCCGGGTCCCCCCGAGCCCCCGCGGCGCGGCGCCTCAGCCGCGGCGCTCCCGGTCCTGTAGGATCTGCGTTCTCATGGCCGAGAGATACGACCACGCCGCGATCGAGGCGAAGTGGCAGCGCCGCTGGGAGCAGACGCGCGCCGCTTACGTGGACACGTCGGCGCCGGGAGACAAGTTCTACATGCTGAACATGTTTCCCTACCCGTCGGGCAGCCGCCTGCATGTCGGCCACGGGCGCAACTACATTCTCGGAGACGCCCTCTATCGCCTGGAGCGCATGAAGGGGCGGCGGGTCTTGAACCCCATGGGCTGGGACGCCTTCGGCCTGCCGGCCGAGAACGCGGCAATCGCCAGCGGGACGCCTCCGCGAGAGTACACGCTCGCCAACATCGCGCGCATGAAGGAGCAGCTCCGGTCTCTGGGCCTCCTCTACGACTGGTCCAAGGAACTCGCCTCCTGCGATCCGGGTTACTACCGGTGGAACCAATGGCTCTTCCTGCGGATGTGGGAACGGGGCCTCGCATACCGCAAGCAGGCCCCGGTGAACTGGTGTCCGGGATGCCGCACCGTGCTCGCCAACGAGCAGGTCGTGGACGGGCGCTGCGAGCGCTCCGGCGACGCCGTCGAGATCCGAGACCTGACCCAGTGGTTCCTTCGCATCACGGACTACGCCGAACGGCTGCTCGCCGGCCTCGACACGCTGGCGCACTGGTCCGACCGGGTCAAGACGATGCAGCGCAACTGGATCGGGCGCTCCGAAGGGGCCGAGATCCGCTTCCGGCTCGAAGGCTTCGAGGATCCGGCCATCGTCTTCACCACCCGGCCCGACACGCTCTTCGGGGCGACGTTCCTCGCGCTCGCGCCCGAGCACCCGCTCGCCGGCGAGATCGCAAGGCGGTCCGCCGGAGGGGCCGACGTCTCCCGGTTCCTCGAGCGAGTGCGCCGGGAGTCGCGGCTCGAGCGCGAGTCCGAGACCGCGGTAAAGGAAGGCCTGGACACGGGGGTCGCGGCGTTGCATCCGGGCACCGGGAAACCGATCCCGGTCTGGGTCGCCAACTTCGTGCTTCCCGAGTACGGGACCGGCGCCATCATGGGGGTGCCGGCCCACGACCAGAGGGACTTCGAGTTCGCGCGCAAGTACCGCCTGCCGATTCGCCCCGTCTACCGCGAGGGTGGGGAAGACATCGATCCCGACACGATGACGCAGGCGGCGCCGCACGGCGGCGTGCTGGTTCACTCCGGCGAGTGGGACGGCACCCCGGAGGGGCCCGAGGCGATCCGGCGCGCGGTCGCCTGGCTCGAGGCCCGAGGCGCCGGCAAGGGGAAGGTCGGATACCGGCTGCGGGACTGGCTGATCTCCCGTCAGCGTTACTGGGGAACGCCGATCCCGGCGATCCACTGCGGTGGCTGCGGGGTCGTGCCGGTTCCCGACCGGGACCTGCCGGTGCTGCTTCCGCAGGACGTCTCGTTTCGCGGCGCCGAGGGAAACCCGCTGGCGAAGTCCGAGAGCTTCCTCGAAGTCGCCTGCCCCGGGTGCGCGGGGCCCGCCCGGCGGGAGACCGACACCATGGACACGTTCGTGGATTCATCCTGGTACTACCTGCGGTTCCTGAATCCCGGGGACCAGACCCGGATGGTGGACTCGGACCGCGCCCGTGCCTGGATGCCGGTCAACCAGTACATCGGCGGCATCGAGCACGCCATCCTTCACCTCCTCTACGCGCGCTTCATCTGCCGCGTGTTGAAGGACCTGGGCCTCGTCGAGCTCGAGGAGCCTTTCGAGCGGCTCTTCAATCAGGGGATGATCACGAAGCTCAACCCCTCGTCGGGCAAGATCGAGAAGATGTCGAAGTCGCGCGGAAACACCGTCTCGCCCGACGAGCTCATCGAGCGTTTCGGCGCGGACACCGTGCGCCTCTACACCCTCTTCATCGGGCCGCCGGAGAAGGAGTCGGAGTGGTCGGAGGAGGGCGTGCTGGGCGCCTCGCGGTTCTTGAACCGCGTCCACGATCTCTGCGCGCGCGCGGCGGCCCTGTCGGACGAGGGCCGGGAGCCGGGCGGCGGAGAAGCCACGCCGCTCTTGCGGCTCGAGCACCGGACCATCCGGAGGGTTACCGAGGACGCGGATCGATTCCACTTCCACACCGCGGTCGCGGCGCTGATGGAGTTCCAGCGGGCGATCGCGGAGGCCCTGGACGGCGGATCGGAGAGCCCGGTCGCCGTGCTCGGGGCCACGCGCACCCTCCTTCGGCTTCTGCACCCGGTCGCACCGCACCTGACCGAAGAGTGGTGGCAGCGGCTGGGCGGGGAGCGGTCGCTCTTGGACACGGCCTGGCCGGCCTTCGACCCGGCGCTTTCGACCAGCCCCAGGGTCACCCTGGTGGTTCAGGTCAACGGCCGGGTGCGCGGCAAGCTCGACCTCGAGCGGGGAGCCGCGGAATCGGAGGCGGTTTCGCGCGCCCGCGCGGACGAGAAGATCAGGCCCTGGGTCGAGGGCAAGCAGATCCGCAGGTCCGTCTACGTGCCCGACCGGCTGCTGAATCTCGTGGTCCAGTGACCGGGATGAGGACCAGGGACTAGGGACTAAGGGCCAGGGACTAAGGACTGGGGACTGTGGACTGAGCACTCCCGTGGCTTTTCTCACGATGCATCCGAGCCAAAGCCGGAAGAGTCCTCAGTCCTCGGTCCTCGGTCCTCAGTCCGTCGTTCTTCTCGTCGCCCTCGCTCTTTCAGCGGCCGCCTGCGGCTACAGCCTCGCCGGCCGAGGCTCGACGCTTCCTCCATCGATCAAGGTGATTCGGTTCCAGACGCTCGTCAACCAGACATCCCTTGCGGGCGTCGAGCAGCGCATGTCGGGCGAAATCGCCAAAGAGCTCGCCGCGCGGGGACACTTCCGCGTGCAGAGCGAAGCCGCGGGCGCGGACGCGGAGCTGTCCGGCACGGTCACGCGCTTCGACTTCTATCCCGTCGCCTTCGACACGTCGGGGCGCGCCACGCAGTACCAGGTCGCCGTGACCGCCCGCGTGGCCCTGATGAGCCTGCCCGACCAGAAGGCGATCTGGGAGAACCCGGCCTACACGTTCCGCGAGAACTACAGCTTCGAGGGCTCCGGGTCCTACGTGGACCGCCAGAACGAGACGATCGACAAGGTGGCCGGGAAGTTCGCCGAGAGCCTGGTGGCGAGCCTTCTGGAAGGATTCTAGGGAGCTCCCCGGGGGAAGGGCCTACGGAGTCGCGGCCCGCGCCTGCTTCGCCAGACGGGACTTGTAGCGGGCGGCGGCGTTGGGGTGGATGACACCCTTCTTGCGGGCGCGATCGATTTCGGACACGGCGCCGGGCAAGCCTTTCGGCTTCTCTTTCGCGTCGGCGGCGCGGTAGGCCTTCAGCGCGCCGCGAAGGCGCGTGCGCACTCCCCGGTTTCGCTTCTGGCGCCGGGCGGCCTGCCCGATTCGCTTCTCGGCGGACTTGATGTTGGCCATCGATTCGATCTCCTCTCCGTTCGCCGGATCGTGACGGACGGTCTGGTCCCCTGATTCGGACGGTCGGCGAGTCTATCGCAGGGCCCGCCCGGGCGGGCCGCGTTCGCCCGCCCCGTCGCTATCGGGCTTCGACCCCGAGCGACTTCAGCCGGGCCCGGGCGAGGCGCGCCTCCTCGGAGGCCGGATACTCGTGGACCACGTACTGGAGCTGGACGACGGCTTCGGCCTTCTGCCCGAGCTCGAGCATCGCGTAGCCCTTCTTGAGCAACGCCGCCGCGGCTTTGTCGCTCTTGGGCCACTGCTTCAGCAGCTTGTCGAAGTCCTCCACGGCCTCGGGAAACTTCTTCTGAGCGTAGTGGCACTCGCCGATCCAGTACTGCGCGTTGTCGGTCAGATCCGTGCTCGGGTAGTTGCGGACGTAGTCCTCGAAGCCCTGGATCGCCAGCGCATAGCGCCCCTTGGTGTAGTCGGCCGAGGCCGTGTCGTACAGGTCGGCCGGCGAGGGCCCGCCGGCCGGCGGGGCCACCACCATCGTGTCGGCGGCCGGGGCGCCGGGCGACGCGCCGGGGCTTCCGGGCGCCAGCGAAGCGCCTCCCCGCATCCGGGCCAGGTCTCCCTGCGTCTCGGCGATCTGCTGCGAGAGCTGCGAGAGCCGGCGGTTGGTGTCTTCGAGCTTGGCCTCGAGCTGCTCCATCTTGGTGGTCAGCTCCCCGAGCTTGACGCCCATGTCGGCGTTGGACTTCAGGAGCTGCTGCGTCTGCTGGGAAACGCTCGAGTTGAGCTTGGCGACCTCTTCCTTGCTCGAGGACTTGCGCTCGAGAGCCTGGATCTCCTTTTCGATGTCGTTCATCTGCCGGTGCAGGCCCTCGATGTCGCTCGAGGACACGCAGGCCGAGCCCAGCAGAAGCGGCCCCGCGGCGAGGGCCGCCAGGCCGAGTGCTCCGGGGCGCGCCACGCTACTTGGCCGTGATGACGAGGTGGGCGCGCCGATTCTTCGCCCAGCACGCCTCGTTGGATTCCGTGCAGAACGGCCGCTCTTCGCCGTAGGAGACGGTCTTGACCCGCCCGGAGTCGACGCCGAGGGAGACCAGATAGTCCTTGGCGGCGTTGGCGCGCCGCTCGCCCAGAGCCAGGTTGTACTCGTTGGTGCCGCGCTCGTCGCAGTGGCCTTCGATGAGGACCTGGATGGACGAGAACTTCTTGAGCCACTCGGCGTCGGTTGCCAGGGCCGAGCGGGCGTCGTCGCGCAGCTCGTACTTGTCGTAGTCGAAGTAGGCGTCCTGGAGGTACCCCCGCTGGTTGAGTTCCTGGATCGAGGAGGAAAGCACCTTCTGGGACTCGTCGGCCATCGGCGCCGAGGTGACCGGAGGGGCGACCGGCGTCGCCGGCGCGGGAGCCGCCTCGGCGGGCCGCTTCTCTTCCGCCGTCGTCGGGGGCTTCTTCTTGCAGGCCGGAGCCATCCAGAGGGCGCCAAGGGCGACGAGGGTCAGCCAGAACAGCGTCGAGGGTTTCCTCTTCATTTTCTCTCTCCTTGTCTTTGCGCAGCCCTTGTACGCCGGGCCGGGCGCAAAAGAGCGCCGCGCGGAGATCACAAATATAGCAGACGCTCCGGCGATCCGCGCCGCGCGCCCGCGAGAATCACGGAAGCCAGACCGGCTGGGTGTTGTTGCCGGCATCGCTCAGCAGGCGTTTGTTCTTTCCGTCTCCGGCGTCCATCGTGTAGATCTGTGTCGACCCGCCGCGGCGCGATTGGTAGACGATCTTCCCGCCGTCGGGCGACCAGGCGGGATGAGAGTTGGATCCCTCCGCGGTCAGCTGGACGGTCCGGCCGGTGGCGATGTCCATCACGCAGATGTTGAAGTCTCCTTCGTTTCGGCAGGCGAAAGCGATCCGCGCGCCGTCGGGAGACCAGGTCCCCTCGTCGTTCCAGTTGCCGGCGAAGGTGAACTGGCGGGCGCCGGTGCCCTCGGCGTCCATCAGCCAGATCTGCGGCACGCCGGTCTGGTCGGAGGTGTAGAGGATCTGCCGTCCGGTCGGGGACCATTCCGGCGCCGCCTCGAGCGAGCGCGTGTTGGTCAGGCGCCTCAGGTTGCCGCCGTTGACCCCCACCACGTAGATGTCGGTGTTGCCGCGCTGGGAGCCGGCGAAGACGATCTGGCTTCCGTCGGGCGAAATGGCGGGGGAGGCGTTCAGGTCGAGCCCCGTCGGGATCTCCCGCTTGTCGCTGCCGTCGACGTTCATCGAATAGATCTGCGGAAACGTGTGGACGTAGCTCGTGTAGACGATCCGCCCGCCGCGGCCGTTCGGGTTGATCGAGAGCGAGCGATGAGCGGTCAGCTGCCGGACGTTTCGGCCGTCGAAGTCCATCGCGTAGATTTCCTTGTTCTTGTCGCGGTCGGAAACGAAGGCGATCGTCGACAGGTACAGGCCGTCCTTGCCCGTGAAGTACTTGACCAGGTCGTTGGCGAGCGTGTGCGCGATGCGCGAGACGTAGGACGCCCCTCCCGTGTAGCGGCGCCCGAGAATCATCTTTCGCGACTTCAGGTCCCAGACCCGCCCCTCGATCGTGACCCGGTCGCCCGACACGTCCGCCCGGGTGTCGAGCAGGATCTCGGCTCCGCCGGAAAGCCAGCGCTCGCCCGCGTCCGGAGCGGTCGGGTCCCGCATTCCGGCGGGATAGAGGGCGGGATCGGCAAGGACGAAGATCTCGGCGTACTCCACGTCCGAGCGCAGCGTCGCGGTGAAGGGGCCGACGACCGCGGAAGTCAGGGCCGCCGTGCCCGTGGGCAGGAGTTCCGGAACGGCCACGGCGAGGCGCCGCAGGGCCTCCTTGCGGATCGTGATCTCCAGCTCCTGCCCGGAGGGGGCGGGTGTGGGCTGCCGCGTCTGGGCCCGGGCCGGCGACGAGGCGAAGGCGCAAAGGCCCAGCAGGGGCGCCAGGAATCGTCTCATCGCGTCTCCTCCGGCGTCCGGATCATTCGAACGTGACGGTCAGGCCGACGTAGGCCTCCGGCCAATCCGCGGGCAGGGGCGGGAAGGTGGAGTCGAGCACGGCCCGAAGCGCCTGGCGGTCCGCGAACGGGAGCCCGCTCGTCCGCACGATCTGGGGATCGACCACGCTGCCATCACGGTTGATCCGGAAGTGGACCTTCGGGGGCACTCGACTCACCGTGGTCGGCAGCCAGTTGCGGTAGAGCGCCATCTGGATCGCCTCGACGTAGTAGTCGTATTTGAAGTTCGGTTGATCGAACTGGGCCCCGCCCATCCTGGCGGTGCCGCCGGCGCCGGCCGCCGTCGCGCCGCCTCCGGCGTCCTGGCCTTCGCCGGAGCTGGGCAGGGAGACCTCGGGACCGCGAGGGGAGGTCGCTCGCGCGGGGGGAGCGGGCGTCGGCTTCTTTTTCTTTTCTTCCCTGGCCGGCAGGAGAACGGCCTTCTCCGAAGGCGGTGGCGGCTGCTCCTCGGGCGGCTTCTCGATGCGCGGCCTTGCCGGCTCGGGCGGGGCGGCCCGGGCGGCCTCGCCGCGGATCGATCCGGCCGAGAGGATGCGGACCGCCACGGCCCGCGGGGGCGCCAGCCGAAGCGGCCGCCCCATCGTCGAGGCGAGAAACGCTCCCAGAATGCCCGCGTGCAGCGCCAGGGCGAGCAGGGCTCCGGCCGCCCAAGGAAAACCCTGCCGTTCCTTCTCGGCGAGAATGGCCCCGACGGCATCCATTGACTAGTTGTCAGTTCTCAGTTTTCGGTTTTCAGTTCCGGAACCGATAACTGAGAACTGATGACGGAAAACTTCCACTTCACTTCTTCTTCGTTCCCGACGTATCGGTGATCATCCCGAGATTCTCGATGCCCATTCGGTTCAGGATGTCCAGCGTCTCGACCACCGTCCCGTAGGAGAGCGCGCGATCCGCCTTCAAGAAAACCGTCCGATCCTTGCGGGTCTTCAGGAACGCCCGGAGCCGCTCCCGCAACAGCCCGCGCGCCACCGGGGTCTCGTTGATGTAGTAGGCCCCCTCCCGGGTGATCGAGAGGATCACCGGATCCTCGATCGAGGCGGGCAGGTTGGTCGTCGCGGTCCGCGGCAGCGCCACCGAGACGCCCTGATGCAGCATGGGAGCGGTGACCATGAAGATGATCAGGAGAACCAGCATGACGTCCACCAGCGGCGTGACGTTGATGTCCGCCAGGTGGTCGTAGGGGTCGCCGGACTCGCGCTGAAAGGCCATCGAGATCCTCGCCGGGCTACGTGAAGTTCCGCTCCGCCAGGTTGATGAACTCCAGGGCGAAGTCCTCCATTCCGGCCCGCTGCATGCGAACCTTCCCCATGAAGTAGTTGTAGAAGATCAGGGCGGGGATGGCCGCCGCAAGGCCGGCCGCGGTGTTGATCAGGGCCTCCGAGATGCCCGGCGCGACCGCCGCGATCGAGGTCGAGCCCGTGTTTCCGATCGCGCGGAAGGACTGCATGATCCCCCACACGGTCCCGAAGAGCCCGATGAAGGGGCAGGCCGAGGCGGTCGTGGCCAGAAACGTCATGTACCGGGTCAGGCGCGAGACCTCCGCCGTGATGGCCCGCTCCAGGGCGCGCTCGACCCCCGAGATGTTCTTGATCAGGAGCTTGCCGCCCCCCCCGGCCGTCACCGCGGGGTCCTCCGGGCGATTGGCCTTGACCTGGGCATCGAGCTCCGCGTACCCCGCCCGGAAGAGCGTCGTCAGGGGAGTCTCGGGCAACTGGCTCGCGATCCCGTTGACCTCGGAGAACCTCTTGGACTTTCGGAAGAAGGCGATGAACCGCTCGGACTGGCTCGAGACCCGCCGCAGGCGCAGGTATTTGGCGAAAATGATGATCCAGGAAATGAGCGAAAACAGGAGCAGGATGGCCAGGACGACCTTGGCCGTGGGCCCCGTCTCCCGGAAGAAGGCCAGGAGGGAGTTGCCGCCGGGAAGATTTTCGCTGGAGACCGGCTGAAAAAGTGCCGCGAGCATCCAAAAGGACCGTAACATAGGCATGAAAGAGGGTCAAAGGGAATGGGTATTCAACACGAGCGCGTTCTTCTGCGCATCATGCCTCGTCTCGGCCAAGTGTTGTTCGCCTTGTCGTCCGCACTGGCGTTCCTCTGGACACCGGCCGCCGCCGCGCAGCCGTCCGAGATCATGCCCGCCGACCAGGTCGCGGCGGGAATGAAAGGCTACGGACTGACCGACTTCGGGGACGGCAAGGGCGTGCAGCGATTCAACGTCGAGATCATCGGGACGTTGAAACGGTTCGCCCCCGGGCAGGACATGATCCTCGGGCGCGTGTCGGGCGCCGGGCTCGAGCACTCCGGGATCATCGCGGGAATGAGCGGAAGCCCGATCTACATCGACGGGAAGCTCGTCGGCGCGCTCGCCTACGGATGGCCCTTCGCCAAGGATCCGATCTGCGGCATCACCCCGATCCAGAGCATGCTCGACATTCGCAAGGCGCCCGCGTCGCCCCCCGTTCCGATCGCGGGAGCCGCCGTCTCGACACAGAGCCTGATCGCGGCCTTCCGCGACGGCCGCTTCTCCGCGGGACTCGAAAACCTTCTCGCGCCTTTCAAGCCTTCCGCCGCCGGCTCGATGGCGCCGCTGCCGGTCCCCGTCTCCTTCTCGGGCGGCCCGCTGCAGAGCGCTCTGGCTGGCCGGCTGGCCGAGACCGCCGGTTGGATGGCCGTTCCCTCCGGAGGCGCCGCGCCGCCCGCCGCGCCCCCGGCGGCCCGGCTCGAGCCCGGGTCGGCCATCTCCACGGTTCTGATGTCCGGAGACATGGACATGGCCGCGACGGGCACGGTGACCTGGGTCGACGGCTCGAGCGTCCTCGCTTTCGGTCATCCTTTCCTCTCGATGGGCCCGGTCGACATGCCGATGGCGCAAGCGCAGGTCCTCACCGTGCTGCCGTCGGTCTTCCGCTCCTTCAAGTTCGCCGCCACCGGCGCCGAGCTGGGCTCGATCTCTCAGGATCGCTCGAGCGGAATCCTCGGCAACTTCGGGGCGCGGGCGCCGATGGTGCCCGTGCGGGTGCGCCTGTCCTCGCAGGACATTCCGACCCAGACCTTCCGCTTCGAGGTCGTGCACAACTCGATGCTGACGCCCATCCTGGCCGCCGTCGCGATCGACAGCGTTCTGACGACGATCGAGAAGCGGACGGGAGAGCGCACGCTGGTGTGGAAGTCGGCGATTCATACCTCCGACCGCGTGATTCCGTGGGAGACGGTCTTCACCGGGCTCACCGCGCGCGAGGAAGCCGTGGCCTCCCTGGCGCTTCTGACGAACTACCTGATGGCCAACGAATTCAAGGACCTCACGATCACGGGTCTGGATGTCGACATCCGTCATTCCGACCGCCTCCAGAGCGCGCGGGTGGTCAACGTCGAGGCCGACAAGGGCAAGGTCCGGCCCGGCGACTCGGTCCCGATCCACGTGGACCTCGTGGACTTCCGGGGCAGCGCCCGCCAGGTTTCCCTCACGGTCCAGGTGCCGGCCGACACGCCGCCCGGCCCGCTCACGGTCTTCGTCGGCGACGGCGCGGCGGCCACGGCCTACGACCTGGCGCTCTACCCGCCCGATCCGCGTTCGCTTTCGCAGGTGCTCGACTTCCTCGCCCGGGTTCGGCCGCCCAACACCCTGAACCTGTTTGCCGACCGGCGCGCGATGGGCGCCGTCGTCGGGGGAGAGGCCCTGACCGCCCTGCCCCCGTCCGTCGGCGCAGTGCTTCTCGACCGCGGCCCCGGTGGCAGCGGAGCGCCCGATCTTTCCTCCATGCGCCTCGAGTCCAAGTCCGTCGAGCAGCCCGTCCCGGTGACCGGCTCGGTGCACCTGCGCCTGGAAGTCCTTCCGAGAATCTTTTGATCCGGTCGCTCCGCCGCGCGGCGCTGCTGGCCGCACTCGGGGTCTCGGTATCCGCGGTCCGGGCGCGCGCTTCGGAAACGCGCGTATGGCTGTCCGACTCCGCCTCGGACTTTTCGGCCGGGGAGGCCCGCGGGGTCTCGGTGACCGGCGACGGCGCTCTGGCTCTGTCCCGCAGGATCCAGCCCGTCACGGGAATCGGGGAAGCGGCCATCTACGCGGCGGTCGAAGCGAAGGACGGCACCATCTACCTGGGAACGGGGGATGCCGGAAAGGTCCTGCGGATCACCGGCGATCGGGCGGAGACCGCGGTGAGCCTCCCCGAGAAAGAAGTCACCTCACTCGCGCTCGGGCCGGACGGCGCGCTGTACGCGGGCGCCTCGCCGGGCGGGAAGGTGTACCGCATCTCGGGTGGAAAGGCGGACGTCTTCTACCAGACCGGAGCGAAGTACGTCTGGGCGCTCGCCTTCGCGGGCAGCGGGCTCTACGTCGCGACGGGCCTGCCGGGCGAGATCCATCGAGTCGTCTCCCCCCTGAAGGGAGAACGAATCCACGCGGCCACCGATCCTCACGTGCGGTCGCTCTTTCGGGACGCGCAGGGGCGGCTCTGGGCCGGAACGGCCGGCTCGGGCCTGGTCATGCGGATCGATCCGTCGGGCGCGATCTCGACCGTCTATGACTCCTCCAAGACGGAAATCTCCTCGATCACGGCGAGCGCGGATGGCCGCGTCTGGGCGGCGGCGGTGTCCGCCGAGGCCGCGCCGGGAGGCGGAGAGCCGATCACCGCGCCGGTGACGCTGCCCACGGGGAGGGCGCCGCACGGCCCCGGGGGGGACGACGAAGGAAAGGAGAAGGCCGAGGTTTCCGTCAGCGTCTCCTCGGTGAGAGTCGCGCCTTCGCGCCCGGGATCCAAGGGCGCCTACTCCTCGGAGGTCCTCGTCTTTTCCGGCGACGAGCCTCCCCGCGTCGTGTGGTCGAGCTCGGAGGAGCTCGTTTTCTCGCTCGAGCCCGAGGCCGACCGGTCCGAAGTGCTGGCGGCGACGGGCCCCAACGGCAAGCTCTACCGAATCGCGAACGGATCCTGGTCCCTCGACCGCACGCTCGACGAGAAGCAGGTGACAGCCCTGGCGGGCGACGCGATCGCGACCAACAGCTCCTGCGCCGTCTACCGCCTGCTGGGCGGGCCGCGTCAGGGCCAGTACATTTCGGCGGTCAAGGACACGGGCCGGACGAGCCGATTCGGCGCCTTTCGCTGGGAAGGGGAGATCCCGCCGGGGGCGCAAGCGGAGTTCGCGTTCCGCTCGGGCGAGTCCCAGGTCCCGGACGCCACCTGGAGCTCCTGGTCCGCCTGGGCCGCCGCGACGCAGGCCTCCAGGGTCGCGGCCCCCGCCGCGCGCTACCTTCAGTGGAGGGTTCGCATGAGCTCGGACGGCAAGGCCCTGCCCGTGATTCGCCGCACCGAGGCCGCTTACCGCAACCGAAACGCCGCGCCGGACATCGACAGCTTGACCGCGATGGCGCCCGCGGAAGTCCTCGCGCGCGCGGTCTCGGGCAGCACCAACGTCTTCGAGACGCAGGCGCCCGACGAGAAGGGAATCTTCACCGGGCTCGAAGAGTCCAAGGCCGAGGGGGCGCCGCGCAAGCTCCTGCGGAAGGGATATCGGACCCTGACCTGGAAGGCGAGCGATCGCGACGGGGACGCGCTCTCCTACGAGCTGCGCGTGCGGCCGGCCGGCTCGGACCGCTGGCTTCTCCTCCGAAAGGACATCAAGGAGAGTTTCTACGCCTTCGACACCACGGCGCTCCCCGACGGGGACTACGTCTTCCGCCTGGTCGCCTCCGACGCCGACGCGAATCCCGACGACCCGAAGACGGCAACCCGGGACTCCTCGCCGGTCCGCATCGACAACACTCCGCCCACGGTCCGGCGCCTGCCCGACTCGGGCGCGGCGCTGCGCTTCGAGGCGACGGACGAGGCCTCGCCGATCCTCGAGGCGGAGTACAGCATCGACGCGAAGGAATGGGTGCGCGTCGAGCCGGACGATGGGCTTTCCGACTCGCCGGCCGAGAGCTACACCATCCGGCTGGAAGGCGCGCCGCACGGGGCCTACGTGCTGGTTCGCGTCACCGACGCCGCGCGCAACGTCGTCGCCGCGAGCTTCGTCGCGCCCTAGAAGGCCGCGCTCTTTTTCCGCAACCTGCTGCGGAGCCGGCCGGCAACTCGCTCATAATCGGCCCGTGCATCGGCTGGGGGTGGGGCTGCTCGCGGCGTCCCTGCTGTGGTCCTGCGGGGGAGAGAGGGGAACGCCTCCGGCCACCGACGCCCCCCGCGGCGCGAGTCCCGGGACGCCCGTCTCGAAGGAGACCCCGCCCGAGGAGGGCGGGACGCTGCGCCGGCGCCTCTTCGGCGAGCCTGGAACCTTGAACGCGGTTCTGCAGACCGACGTGCCGGAGCAGCTCGTCCTGCAATACCTGTCGCGAAACCTCTTCGATTTCGATTCCCGCATGCGTCTGGTGCCCGGCCTCGCGCAGCGCGTGGAGTCCTCGCCCGACGGCCTGGCCTTCACGGTCTACCTGCGCCAGGAGGCGGTCTGGGAGGACGGCTCGGCGGTCACCCCAGCCGACGCGATCTTCACGATCCGAAAAATCGCGGACCCGGCCACCGCGTCCCCGCTCTACAAGGCGCTGTTCGAAGACCTGACCGGCGTGGAGCAGGCCGGGCCGCACGCCTTCCGCGCGCGTTTTCGGGAGCCGTACGCCTATCGGACGATGGCGTTCGTCCTGCCGCTCCTGCCCGCGCGGCGCTTTGCGGGCCAGCCCTTCGACCGGGCCCCCGACAACCGGCGTCCACTGTCCAACGGACCCTACCGCCTCGCTTCCTGGAAGGCGCAGGAGTCGATCGTCCTCGAGCGAAATCCCCGATACTGGGGACCCCGCGGGCACTTCGACCGGATCGTGTTCCGGATCGTGCCGGAGAACGCGGTCGCTTACCGGGCGCTGTTGCAGGGAGACCTCGACGAGACGTGGATCGACGCCGCGTTGAAGGAGCGGGCGGGATCGGATCCGGCGTTTGCGGCCTGCTGCCGGGTGCTCGAGTTCTACGATCTCGACTACAACTACATCGCGCTCGACACGCGTCTGCCGTTCTTCGCCGACGCGAGGACGCGCCGCGCCCTGACGATGCTGCTCGACCGCGATTCGATCGCGCGCAACCTCTTTCGGGGCTCCGCGCGCGTGATCTCCGGGCCCTGGGCCCCCGAGTCTCCCGCCTACGACGCCTCGGTCGCCCCCCTGCCGTTCGACCCGAAGGGGGCGGCGGCCCTGCTCGCGGAGGCGGGCTGGCGGGACACCAACGGTGACGGCACCCTGGACCGAAACGGCCGGGAGTTCGATTTCGAGCTGCTCGTGTCGGCGGGAAACACGATCGGGCGCCAGATCGACGAAACCTTCGCCGGAGAGCTCGGGCGCGCCGGAGTGCGGGCCCGCCTGCGGCCGCTCGAGTGGGCCGCGTTCGTCGAGCGCCTGGACTCGGGCTCCTTCGAGGCGGCCTCGCTCGCCTCGAGCGCCTCCGATCCGAACCCCGACCCCTATCCCTCCTGGCATTCCTCGCAGTGGCCCCCGCGGGGCTTGAACAGCGGCTACTACCGCAACCCCGAGGCGGACCGGCTGATGGAGGAAGCCCGCCGCGAGCCGGACGAGGCGCGTCGGATCGCCCTGTATCACCGCCTCCACCGCATCTTCCGGGACGACGCTCCGGCCGTTTTCGTGGTCAACGCAACGAAGAAGTACGCCCTGCGTCGCCGCCTGAGAAGTGTGGAGACCTCGCCACTCGGGCCGTTTGGCGTCTGGCCGGGTCCCCTGGCCTGGTGGGCGGAGCCGGGCTCCGGAGGCGCGCCGTGATGCGCTACGCGCTCCGGCGCCTGGCGCTCGCGGTGCCCACCCTCTTCGGCATCGTCGTGCTCGTTTTTCTTCTGCTGCACCTGGCGCCGGGCAGCCCGGTCACGGCGATGGGAGCCGAATCCGGGCGGCGCGTGTCGGCGCGCGCGGCCGAAGAGATGCGCCGCCAGTACGGCCTCGACCGGCCGCTCCCGGAGCGTTTCGCTTCCTGGATCGCCCGGGTCGCGCGCCTGGATTTGGGGGAGTCTTTCGTGGACCACCGGCCCGTCGCGCAACGCATCGGCGAGGCGCTCCCGTACACGCTCCTCTTGAACGGTCTCGCCCTCCTGCTGACGCTCTCGATCGCGATTCCGCTCGGGGTGGCGTCGGGCGGGCATCCCGAAGGGCGGCTCGACCGGGTCTCGGGAGTCGCGCTCTTCGCGCTCTATTCGCTTCCGTCCTTCTGGGCGGCGCTTCTCCTGCAGACGCTCTTCTCGGTCCGCTTGCGCTGGCTGCCGCTCTACGGAGTCGCCTCCGACGCGGCGCCCGGGGGATGGGCCGGCCTGCTCGACCGGCTGGGGCACCTGGCGCTGCCGGTCGTCTGTCTGACTTACGGCTCGCTCGCCTTCTTCGCCCGGCTGGTCCGATCGGGTGTCGCGGAGGCTCGCCGCCAGGACTTCGTGCTCGCCGCGCGCGCCCGCGGCGCGTCGGTCCGGCGCGCGCTCTGGACGCATGCCTTTCGCAACGCCCTTCTTCCCCTGATCACCCTGCTCGGGCTGCTGCTGCCCGGCCTGCTGTCGGGAAGCGTCATCATCGAGCGGATCTTCGCCTGGCCGGGGGTGGGCCGCCTCTACTTCGACTCCATCCTCGCCCGCGACTACCCCGTCGTGCTGGCGCTGTCGCTGCTGGGGGCGGTCGCGACACTCGCCGTCACGCTCGCGGCGGATCTGGCCTATGCCGTGGCCGACCCGCGCGTGAGAGACGGCACGGAGCCGCGGTGAGCGAGGCGCTGGAGCTTTCGCGCCCGCGCGCGCGATCCGGCTGGAGACTCCCGGGCAGCGGCGCGGCGGCGCTGGCCGCGGTGATCCTGCTGTGGCTGGTGGCGGCGGTGTCGCCGCTCTTCGCGCGGCGGGCCGCGGAGATCCGCCTGGAGGACCGGCTCGCGCCTCCCTCCGCGGCGCATCCGTTCGGAACCGACGACCTGGGGCGGGATCTGCTCGCCCGAGTGGTGGTCGCGACCCCGATCTCTCTCGGGATCGGCCTGACCGCGGCCGCCGTGTCCCTCGCCGTGGGCTTCGCGGTGGGCGCCTGCGCGGGGTTCTTCGGCGGCGCCGTCGACCTTCTGCTCTCCCGGATCATCGAGGTGGTCCTGTGCTTTCCCGTCCTCTTCCTGCTGCTCGCGCTGGCGGCGTTCCTGCCGCCCTCCCCGGCGGCCGTGATCCTCGCGATCGGCCTGACGGCATGGCCCGGGGACGCGCGTTACGCGCGGGCGGAGGTGATGAAGGTCAAGGATCTCGACTACACCCGCGCCGCGCGCGCCGCCGGGGCCTCGACCCCGCGCATCCTGCTGCGGCACCTGCTGCCCAACGTGGCGCCGCCCCTGCTCGTCTCGGCCGCTTTCGGCGTCGCCTGGGCGATCCTCGCGGAGGCCGCGCTCTCCTTCCTCGGCGTGGGGCTGCCCGTCTCGGCCACTTCCTGGGGCGGAATCCTGGCGGTCGCGCCGACCTACATCGACGAAGCCTGGTGGATGGCTCTTTTCCCGGGGCTTGCCTTGTTCCTGACCGTCGCCGCCTATAATCTGCTGGCCGAAGGGTTGCGAACCGCTACGGTCGAGAGGGGGAAGAGGTGATGCCGGAACGTATCGCGCTCTACCCGGGCTCTTTCGACCCGCTGACCAACGGCCACCTCGACATCCTCTCTCGCGCGCGGCGGCTGGCCGACCGCGTCATCATCGCCATCCTCGAGAACGACTCCAAGACGCCCCTCTTCTCGGTTCCGGAGCGCATCGCCATGATCCGCGAAATCCTCGAGAACGATCCGGCGGTGCCCGTTCGGTCCTTCTCGGGACTCCTGGTCGACTTCGCCAAGGAAACCGGCGCGTCGCTCATCGTCCGCGGCCTGCGCGCGGTGTCGGACTACGAGTACGAGCTCCAGATGGCGCTGATGAACCGCCGCCTGGCTCCCGGGGTGGAGACGGTGTTCCTGATGGCCAAGGAGGAGTATTCCTACGTCGCGAGCCGCCTGGTCAAGGAGGTCGCGCGGCTGGGAGGAGACGTGAGCGGGCTGGTTCCCGAGCCGGTCCGGCGGCTGCTGGTCGACCGGATCGCAGGCGTCGCGCATTGAGCGCGGTTTCGGCTCTTGCCTCCTAGCCCGGGCCCGCACCGGCCTGACCTGCGTGCCGTCGAGATCGCCCTTCGGGTCCGCTACGCCGAGACCGACCAGATGGGGATCGTCTACCACTCCCACTACGCCGTCTGGTTCGAGATCGGGCGAACCGAGTTCTGCCGGGCGGCGGGGCTTCCCTACCGCGGGCTCGAGGAATCGGGGCTGCGGATCCCGGTGATCGGCCTCGAGTGCAAGTACCGCCGTCCCGCGCGGTACGACGACGACCTGCGCGTCCGAACGACGCTGCCGGACCTGTCGCCGCGGGGCCTGACGTTTTCCTACGAGGTGCTCGACCGGGAGGATCTTCGGATGGCCGACGGCGCGACGCGCCACATCTTTGCCGACGTTGCCGGCAAGCCCCGGCGGGCGCCGGAACACGTCCTCGAGACGCTCGAGAGGTTCCGCGAGGCGCCTCAGCGGGAGCCGGAGCGCGGCCGCTCGAATCCGTAGCGCGCGATCGTCCAGAGGATCTTGTAGCCCGCCTTGAGCGTTCCCGCGGCGGTGCCGGTGATCTTGGAGACGCCCACCCGCCGCCGGTAGGACACCGGCACTTCCGCGACGGTGAGCCCCGCGCGCAGCGCCTTGACCTGCATCTCGGCCGTCCAGCCGAAATTCGTGTCGCGCATGCCGAGGCGGCGGTAGGCGTCCCAGCGGATGGCCCGGAAGGGTCCGAGATCCGTGTAGCGGTGGCCGTAGAGCAGCCGGATGAGGAAACAGGCGAGGACGTTGCCGAAGCGCGCCTGGGGAAGCAGGGCTCCCGGTTCGGCCCGACCGAGCCGGCGCGAGCCGATGACGAGGTCGGCCCCGCGGACGATCGCCTCGAGAAGGAGAGGCAGCTCTTCGGGATGGTCGGAATGGTCGCCGTCCAGAAAGACGAGGACCTCGGGCGGATGCGCGGCCAGCGCGGCGACGCCGGCCAGGCAGGCGCGGCCGTAGCCGCGTCGCGCCTCGCGAACCAGGCGCACGGGCAGGCCCCGCGCGATCTGGTCGGTGCCGTCGGTCGAGCCGTTGTCCACGACGACGATCTCCGACACGAGGTCCCGCGGCAGGTCGCCCACGACGAGGGGAAGCGACTCCCGCTCGTTGAAGACCGGGATCACGACGGCGACCCGGGGCGCGCTCGCCTGAGCCGTCACGGGATGGGACGCGCCGGCAGGCGGGCGGGGGAAAGCGAAATGGCGAGGCCCGAGAGAATCAGCAGGCCCGCGGCCGCCGTGCGCAGAGTCGGCCGCTCGCCCAGGACCACGACCGCGAGCCCGGAGGCGATCAGCGGCTGCACGAAGATGTAGAAGGCGACACGCGAGGCATGAGTCCGCGCCAGGGCCCAGGAGTTGAAGAGATAGGGCAGCACCGTGCAGAAGACGATCACGGCGGCGAGGCTCGTCCACCCGACCCGCGTGACCCGGTGCGGGGAGAAGCGCGCGAGCGCGGGCAACGCGGCAAGGACGATGGGAGGGGCGCCCCAGGTGAAAACCCCCGACACGACCGTCAGGACGCGATAGCGCCCGAGGATCGGCCGGGAGAGAACCAGGTAGAAGGCGTAGGAGACGCCGTTGGCGATCAGCAGCAGGTTGCCCCGGAAATAGTCGTTGTGCCAGTCGAAGCTCTCGGCCTTCACCAGCAGCAGCGCGCCCCCGGCCGCCAGCAGCACCGCGGCGACCGCGCGGCCCGTCAGCCGCTCGCGGCCAAGCAGCACGGCGACGAGCAACGTATAGACGGGGATCATCGCCATCAAGATCGTCGTATTGATCGCGGTCGTGAGCGAGAGGCCGAGCAGGAAGAGGACCTGGTTGAAGGAAACCCCGAGGAGCGCGTAGAGCAGGACGGCCTTGCGGTCGGACGCGGCGATCCGCTCCCGGCTCGACAATCGTAGGCCCAGGGCGAGCATCGAGGAAGCGGCGACCACCCGCAGCGCGGCGAGAACCATCGGCGGGATCGAGGCCAGCGCGAGCTTGCCGAAGATCGGGAAGAGCGCGAAGCCGGTCTGCGCGCCGAGAAGCGCGAGGTGGACCGGCCAGGGATCGCCCTGGCGGGCCTCGCCTCTCACGCGAAGGGGAGCGCCGATACGACGGCGGCCCGCGGCGGATCTCCCGGACCGAAGAGCCTTCCCTCGGCGGGCACGTCGTGGAAGGCGAAGCCGAGCCCGATCGGTCCGAAGCGCGGCGAGTGGCCCGAGCTCGTCACCCGGCCCGCCTCCGTCCGCTCGGGCTCCTCCTCCGGCGCGGCCGTGCGGCGCAGCCGCGCTCCCGCCGAAAGGGGGCCGTCGGGGAAGCGGTATCCGACCAGGCGGCGGTTGGCCCGGCCATAGACGCGGCGGCGCGCGACGACTTCCTGGCCCACATAGCATCCCTTCGTCGCGGAGACTGCGGCGTCGAGGCCCGCCTCGTCGGGAAGGTTCGTCGCGTCGATGTCGCTGCCGAACCGAGGCCGCCCCGCCTCGATGCGCAGCGCCTCGGCGCTCCCCGGATCGAGCTCGAGCGAGCCCGCCGCCCGAAGGTGCGCCTCGGCCTCGGCGAGGCGGGATCGCGGCAGCAGCCATTGCGCCGAGAATTCTCCCGATCCCGCGAGCGCGAGGCCTTCGGCAGGCGCGCCGGCGCGCGCCGCGCCGGGACCGTAGAGCGCGATCTCGACCAGCTCCTCCGAGCGGTCCCGGACCGTCACCTTCTGGAACGCGGCAAACTTTCGCAGGTGCTCGAGGGCGGCCTGGCGCGAGGCTGAAGGCAGAAGGAGGCGGATGCGACCGGGCATCTCGACGAGGCGGGCGATGAAGAGCAGTTTCCCTTTGGGCGTGAGAGCCGCCGTCGGGCGCGTCTCTCCGGGGGCGAGATCGCGCACGTCCTGGGTGAGCTGACCCTGGAGAAAGGCCTCGCGCTCGGGCCCCTCGATGTCCAGGACGGCGGAGTCGCGCCGCCGGTGAGCCAGGCCCTCTCGCGCCGCGCGGTACGCCGGGGAGAGATCTCGCTCCTCGAGGGCGCTCACGCGGTCATTCTACGGGACCGCAGCATGCCGCTTTCGCCGCGGGGCGCCGACGAGCGATCACTTCCCGATGTGGGCGCGCAGGCGCGCCCTGGGCGCGTCCGCGATGTCGATCGTCTTCATGCGCGTCGACACCCGGATGTCGTCGTCGAGCTTGTGGGCATCGATCGTGTCGCTGCGGTCGCTCGACTTGAGCACCTTGCCGCTCTTGTCGAGCACCTCCACCCACAGCCGGATCTTGCACTTGGTGTCGCCCCGATTCTCGACGTTGAATTCCCACCAGACCCAGGAGTGGTCGTTGGGATCCGAGGAGCGCGCCTTGTCGATGTCTTCCTCGTCGGGGTAGTTTCGCAGCTCGACGCTCAGGACCGAGCAGCGGTCCGACGTCCAGTTGAGGCGAGCCACGCCGGTTCGGGGGACCGGGATCGTCTTCTCGAACTCCTGTTGCGCCGGCGCGACCGCTCCGACGCAAGCGCCCACCAGAGCCAGGGCCAGAATTCGCGTCTTCATGTTGGTCCTTTCCTCCGGGCGTATTATGATGTCGTGGACGCGCCGGAAGACCGCCCCGAGCTGCACGTCATCGACATTTTCATGATGTCGGTCAAGTGCGGCAACTGCGACACTTACCAGACGGTGGTGGGCTTCCAGAAGCGGGCCGACCGCAACGTCTACACTTATGAATGCGAGAACGAGATCTGCGATCCCAACGTGACGCGAACCGTGATCGAAGTGCCCCGGCACCTCGACAATTCCACCCGGCGCGCCGAGGAGCTCGCCTACTTCAAGCAGGAGGACGAGTCCGAGAAGGAAGCGGGATAGCCCCCTCCCGCCCGGGTCGTCCCGCCTCGAGGCTCCCCCTCGAGGCCCCGCCGAGGCTCCCGGGAGAGGCCGGCCGCCGTTCCTTCGCGGGTTTTCCGGAATGAGCCCCGCGGCTCTCCATCGCGCCCTGGCGCCGGACCTGAAGGATCGGCTGCAGAGGCGGCTCTCGGCTTCCCCCGCCCTGGCGCACCTTCATCCCGAGCTCGAGCAGCTCGAGCCCGACTCCTGCGTCATCCGCCTTCCCTATCGGATGGAACTGACCAACGGATCGGGTACGGTGCACGGCGGCGTGCTCGCGACTCTGGCCGACACGGCGGTGGCCTTCGCGCTCTCGACGAATTTCGACGGAAAGATGGGGTTCGCCACGGCGGACCTGACGATCCATTTTTTGGCCCGCGCCCGCTCGGATGTTCGCGCGCGGGCCCGGATAGTGAAGAAAGGCAGACGAATCAACGTGGGCGACGCCGAGATCGTGGACGCGGGAGGCCGGGCGGTGGCCCGGGCCCTGGCGAGCTTCGTTCTGACGACGTCCTCCTTCGATTACGCGCCGGAAGGAAAGAAAGAATGAGTGATGATGCCATTCCGTTTCCCGCCGCGGAGGGCGGGGAAGGCGAAAAGAAAGGACGCCGGCGCCGGGGAGGCGGCCGGCGGTACAAGAGGCCGGCGGCCGCGGAGGAGAGCCGGCCGGCGCACGAGCCGGCCCCGGCGCCCGCCGCGGCCGTCGTCCCGCCGGCGGCCGCGCCCGTCAGCGTCAGCCCCGCGCCGCCGGCCCGGACGTCGGTGGAGCAGCGTCTGGCGCTGTTCATCGACTTCGAGAACATCGCGCTGGGCGTGCGCGACGCGCAGTACAAGAAGTTCGACATCAACCTGGTCCTGCAGCGGCTCATCGAGAAGGGCCGAATCGTCTACAAGAAGGCGTACGCCGACTGGACCCGCTACTCGGAATACAAGCGGGAGTTCCACGAAGCGGCCATCGAGTTGATCGACATTCCGCAGCGCAACTACACGGGGAAGAACTCGGCGGACATCCGCATGGTCGTGGACGCGATGGATCTGGCGGCCTCCAAGTCGCACATCACGACGTTCGTGGTCTGTTCGGGAGACTCCGACTTCTCGCCCCTCGTCTCGAAGCTGAAGGAGAACGACAAGGCGGTGATCGGCGTCGGCGTCAAGAACTCGACCTCGGACCTGCTCCTCTCCAACTGCGACGAGTTCATCTTCTACGAGGATCTGGTGCGCGAGACCCGGGCGCTGCCGTCCATCGAGAACTTCCCGGAGAAGAAGCGGGAGCTCTTCCACCTGATGCTCGACTCGATCCAGGCGCTCCAGCGCGAAAACTACGATGTGATCTGGGGCTCGATGATCAAGCAGACGATGCAGCGCAAGCAGCCCTACTTCAACGAGTCGTACTACGGCTACCGGTCCTTCTCCGAGCTGCTCGAGGACGCGGAGCGCCAGAAGCTGATCTCCATGAAGAAGGACGTCAAGAGCGGCGGCTATATCGTCTCGATCTAGCAGGCAACCCCGCTAGGCCGGCGACCGGGTCAGCGTCAGCGCGTCCGGCGCGCCGCCCTCCGGGCCCGAGAGGGTCACGGGCAGCTGGAGCTTGAGAAAGTCCGCCGCGCCCGACAGGTCCCAGATGAGGTTCTGGAAGCCGCGCAGCGACGCCCCCGCATCCGGGTGGATGACGCGGGAGAGCACGTCCTCGCCGCGCCTCGGGGCGTAGTCGGGGGAGAAGAAGGCGTACGACAGGAAGCCCGATTCGTTGATGCCCGCCTGGATCAGGTAGTCGGTCTCGAGCGACTCGACGAGCAGGTAGTGGGCGGTCTCGGCGCCCCGGGCGGCCCCCTCGATCGCCCTCCAGAGCCGGCCCCGCTCGGGCACCCAGCCGGGCAGCTTCAGGAAGTCGATCGGCAGGGCGGCGCCCTTCGGCGCGGCTCGCAGGGCGGCCGCCGCCGCCTCCAGCCGCTCTCTCTCGTCCGGGGCGATGCGGTATCCGGCGCCCGCGCCGCCGCGGCCCGGGTCGGTGAAGACGACCCGCGCCGCAAGAATTTTCCCGTCGCGGCCCGTCTCGATCGAGATCTCCTTGAGAACGGGGCGGGGAGGGCTTGCGCCGATCGTCTTGGAGAGCTGAGCATGCCACCGGCCCGACAGGTCGAGCGGGCCGGCGGTCGGCACGGGGGTCGCCGCCGGGCCCGCCGGCTCGGGGCGCCCGCCGGAGCGGCCGAGCCAGAGCAGGGCCGCCACGGCGAGCGCCGCCGCCGCGGCGAGCCACCGGGCGTTGCGGGAGAGAGGCGTCTTGCCCCCGGACGCCGGCGCCGGTCCCGAGGGCGGCGCCGCGGCCGGCAGGACTTGTCCGCAGCGACGGCACCGCTCGGCCGGCAACTGGCTGAAGTGGCACCGCGGGCAGACGAGCCAGGGCATCGCCGGGAGTCTACCCTCGATCCGCGGCCGTGAAGTCCGGCTCCGCTAGATCTCGCGGAAGAAGAACCGATCGAGCACCGACAGCCGCTGACGGTCGAAGTCCGGTTCCATCAGCCAGAGGGCGGCGACGATCGAAGAGGCGAGCGAGTTGCCGTCCTGCGGCGTGAAGCAGAAGCCGACGACCTCCCGTTCTCCGTTGGCCGCGACCGTCGGGGCGGCCACGACGGCCTGTGAAAGGATGCGGCCGTAGTACCCGTGGTCGCGTCCGAAGGAGAAGATCTGGTTGGACGAGCGCTTCTCGGTCACCGCGATGCGCCGGTTGGCCCGGAGCTTCTCCATCACCTTCTCGCGCGTGGCGGGCCGGTTGAACTCCATGTCGAACCAGAGCGAATGCATGTACTGCGTGTTCAGTTTCATCGCGGACGAGAAAAGGCGCGGCTTCCAGCCGATCGTCTCGAGCAGGCGCGAAGCGTCGCGGGCGTGATGCGTTCCGAAGACCGGGTCGTCGTGCTTCCCGGCCGACGGGGCGGGAATGAAGCCCGAGTCCTGCGAGACGTCGTTGGCGCGTCGCATGCAGACGAATCGTCCTCGCTCGAGGATCGGGCCGCCCTCGGCGTCCTCACCCAGGGTCTTGACCAGGGCAGCGATGGTGTGGGTGTTGCAGGAGACGATCTGGAGGTAGCGGTCCTTCCCGACTTCGAGCGCCTCGTCGTTGATCCCCATCGCGTAGGGCTTGCCGAATCCGAACTCGCTGCCCTGCGCGAGAAAGCCCCGAGGACCGGAGAGCTTCTCGTAGACCTTCTTGTTCTCGTTTCCGGCCGGGGTGCAGTCGATGACGACCGTGGCCCGCTCGAGGGCCTCCTGCGCCTCGTAGGAGACCTCGTGGCCGAGCGCTTCGAAATCGGTCTTCTTGTCCGGGTCGACGGCCAGCCGGGCGCCGCGCTGGAGCAGGTGGTTCACCTTGGCCCGCTCGGTGATCATGGGGGTGCGCTTGTGGAAGGTCACCTCGTCGACTCCGAGGTGCTTGTCGAAGTCGGTAAACAGCCCGATCAACGGCTCGCCGATCGTGCCCGTGCCGACGACGTGGACGATCTTCTTCATGATGTCTCCTGTGGGCCGCAGCCCTCGCCGGGGCGGCCGCAGAAGGATACGATGAGTGCCGGTTTTCTCCAATGCGCGCAGGAAGCGAGCCGGTGCAGGGGGCGTTGCGGCCCCTGACGTTGGACGGCCCCGACGGCCCCCTGGAAGGGCTCTGGAAACAGGCCTCGGGGCCTGCGGCCGGTTCGGCGGTCTTCGCGCACCCGCATCCGCTTCACGGCGGCACCCTTCACAACAAGGTCGTCTACCGCGCCGCCCGGGCCCTTTCTCGAGCTGGATACGGAACGCTTCGGTTCAATTTCCGAGGGGTCGGGGCCTCGGCGGGCCGTTTCGACGAGGGTCGCGGCGAGGTCGCCGACTTCCGCGCCGCGATGGCCGAGGCCGAGCGGCGGGGCGGGCTGCCGCAGGTCGCGGGCGGCTTCTCCTTCGGGTCGGCGGTCGCGTTGAGAGCCATCGCGGGGGACGCCCGGGTCGTCGCCTATGTGGGCGCGGGCCTGCCGCTCGCGACCGAGTCCGCTCGTTTTCTGCCGCGGCCCCGAGTGCCCGCCCTCTTCGTCGTGGGCGAGCGCGACGTTTTCGGTCCTCCGGAGATGCTTCGTCAGTTCGTCGGCGGCACCGGGCACATCGTCGAGATCGCCGGAGCCGACCACTTCTTCGAAGGCAGGCTCGACGAACTCGAGGAGGCGATCGCCGGATTCCTGTCCGAGCTGCGCGCGGCGGTGGCGTCGCCATGAGCGAGATCCCGCCCCCGCTTTCCGAGCAGGCCCGCCGCGACCTGCTGCGACTGGCCCGCGGGTCGCTCGAGGCGCACTTTCGCGGCCAGCCGCCTCCCCGCCTCTCCTCGGACCGGGCGGAGGCCTTCGGGCAGCCTCGCGGCCTCTTCGTGACCCTCAAGCGGGGCGGCCGCCTGCGCGGCTGCATCGGGACGCTCTCGCCGGAAGGGGACCTGACCGGCGTGGTCGCCGAGTTCGCCCGGCGCGCGGCGTTCGAAGATCCGCGGTTTCCCCCGCTGTCCGCCGAGGAGTTGCCCGAGTGCGAGCTCGAAATCTCGGTGCTGACGGCGCCGCAACCGCTGGAAGGAGCCGAGGAGATCGTCATCGGGCGGGACGGCCTGATCATCGAAGGCCGGGGAAGACGGGGCCTGCTGCTTCCGCAGGTGGCGACGGAGTGGGGCTTCTCGACGGCGCGGTTCCTCCAGGAGACCTGCCGCAAGGCGGGACTGCCGGCAGACGCCTGGCGCGATCCGGAGGTGCGGGTCTGGAAGTTTCAGGCCGAGGTCTTCGGCGAGCCCGCGAGCCGCGACGCGTAGAGGAGCAGGGCGGCCGCGACCGAGGCGTTCAGGGAATCGACGGGCGGCGCCATCGGGATCGTGTAGCGCCGGTCGAGGTAGCGGTAGGCGCCGGCCGGCAGTCCCGATCCCTCCGAGCCGACCACGAGGATCGAGTCCGCCGGCGGCGGCGAGACGAACGGATCCTCGCCTCCGGCCGTGACGGCGCCGCAGCGCACGCGCCCGGCCTCCTTCGCGTCGCGGGCGAAGGCTTCGAAGGAGACCCTGCCCGACACCGGGATGCGCAGCACGCTGCCGGCGCTCGCCCGAACGGCGCGAGGATGGAAGAAGTCCGCCGAGCCCGCCGCGGCCACGACACCGGCGCATCCGGCCGCCTCCGCCACCCGCACGACCGCGCCGAGGTTTCCCGGATCCTGCAGGCCGAAGAGAAAGACCACCGGGCCGGGACGGCCGAGGATCTCGGACACGGGAACGTCGCGTCGCCGCACGATGGCGAGCAGATGTTGCGGCGTCCGCGAGTCGGCGAGGCGCTCGAGCACCGCGCGCGAGACGAGCTTCGGGCGGGCCGCCGAGGCCGCCGCCAGCCGGCCCGGACGAACGCTGTCGTCATGAAGCACGTGCTCGAGGGCGAGTCCCGCGGCGATCGCCTCCAGAATGGGCTTCTCGCCTTCGAGCAGGAAGTGCGTGTGCAGCTCGAGCGCGCGGAGGATCTCGCGGATGAGCGGATTGGACGGAGACTCGATGCCGGCCATTTTCCTCATGCTATAACCCGGCGGGATGAGACGACCGCGGGCGAGCCTGCTCGCCGCCGTTCCGGTGGACGCCGCGGCCGCCGGCTCGCCTCTCTCCGCTCTCTGGACCTTTCCCGCGATGATCGGTTCGGCGTTTCTCGTCGCCTGGGGCGCGGAGGCCGCCGAATTCCTCATGTCGCAGGGCCTCGCCCTCGCGGTCCTGGCCCTCATTCAGACGGCGCCGGAGTTCGCCGTCGAGGCGGTCATCGCGTGGCAGGCGGGGAAGAACCCCGACATGGTGCACCTGGCGATCGCCAACTTCACCGGGAGCCTGCGCCTGCTGACCGGCCTCGGGTGGCCGATGATCTATGCCGTCGCGGCCTACTTCTCGCGAAAGAGACGGGGCCGTCCGCTCGGAACCCTGCGCCTGGCCGACGATCACGCGGTGGAGGTGCTGGGTCTCCTGCCGCCGCTCGCCTACTTCGTCGTCGTCTGGGCGAAGGGGAACCTCTCGCTCGTGGACGCGGCCGTCCTCGGCTCGACCTACGTCATCTACCTCGGCGTCCTGCTCCGCATCCCGCCTCGGGGGGACACCCTCGAAGAGGACGAGGAGATCCCGGCGGTTTCCCGCTGGGCCCTTTCGCATCGGGGCGGGAGGCGCTGGGGGGCGGTTCTGCTGCTGCTTGCCGGGGGAGGAGCGATCATTTTCTTCGTGGCCAAGCCCTTCTTGAGATCGATGCTGGCCCTGGCCACGAGCCTCGGTATGTCGCAGTTCGTCTTCATCCAGTGGGTGGCCCCCTTTCTCTCCGAGTTCCCGGAGAAAACCTCCGCCTTCGCCTGGGCCCGACGGATCACCCGCGCCCCCGTGGCGCTCGTCAACATGGTCTCTTCCAACATCAACCAGTGGGGCATCCTCTCGGGGCTGCTCGCCGTGATCTACTGCTGGAGCCACGGCTCGACCGAGGCGCTTCCCTTCGACGCCTTCCAGAGGAGCGAGATTCTGCTGACGATCCTCCAGGCGCTGCTCGGCTGGATCTTCCTCGCCTCGATGGATCTGGAGGCCTACGAGGCGGGTGGATTGTTTCTCCTGTGGCTGATCCAGTTCCTCATTCCCTCGTCGCGGCATACCATGCTCTTCGTGTACGGAGCATGGATCGCCCTCGAGGCCGTTCTGGTCGCCGCGGGCCGCAAGAAGCTCACCGCCTTCTCCGCTTTCGCGCGGGCCTGGAGAGGACGCCGGTGAGCCGCCCGCGGCTGTCCCGCCGGGCGGCCGGGCTTGCGGCCTCCTCGACGGCCGCCGTCGCGCGCGCGGCCAAGGCCCTGGCCGCCTCCGGCGCGGACGTCGTGGATTTCGGCCTGGGCGAGCCCGATTTCGCGACGCCCGACTTCGTGGCGGAGGCCGGCCGCGAGGCAATCGGCGCGGGGCGCACCAAGTACACGGACACGGCTGGGGATCCCTCTCTTCGCGACGCGATCGCGGAGAAGTACCGCCGGGAGCATCGCGCGCCGTACGGGCGCGAGAACGTTCTCGTGACGGCGGGCGCCAAGCAGGCGGTCTTCAACGCCTGCCAGGCCCTCTTCCAGGAGGGCGACGAGGTGGCGCTCTTTTCTCCCTACTGGGTGTCTTTCCCCGAGATGGTCCGGCTGGCGGGCGCGGAGCCGCTCGTGGTCGCGACCGACCTGGAATCGGGCTGGCACGCGACCGCCGAGCGCCTCGCGCCGGTCTGCGGCCCGCGCACGCGCGGGGTGATCCTGAACTCGCCCAACAACCCGACCGGCGCCGTCTCTTCCCTCGACGAGCTCGCGCGGCTTCTCGACTGGTGCGGCGCGCACGACGCCTGGCTCATCTTCGACGAGACCTACGACCGCTTCCTCTACGACGGGCGGCGCCACGTCTCGGCGGCGTCCCTGCCCGAGCATCGCGACCGCGTCATCGTGACCGGCGCGGCGTCGAAGACCTACGCCATGACGGGGTGGCGCCTGGGCTGGGCCGTCGGGCCGGCGGACATCGTCGCCGCCATGGTCTCCTACCAGAGCCATTCGACATCCAATGCGTCTTCGATCTCGCAGGCGGCGGTGCTCGCCGCTTTGAACGATTCCGAGCGCACGGAGCGCTCCGTCGCCGAGATGCTCGGCCACTACGAACGCCGCCGCCGGGTCATGGTCGAAGGGCTCCGGAAGATCCCGGGCGTGCGCGTGGGCTGGCCCGAGGGCTCCTTCTACGCCTTCGCCGACGTCTCGGACCTGTTTCGCCCGAAGGGCGTTTCGGGATCGACGGAGTTCTGCAAGCGCCTCCTCGGCGAGGCGCACGTTGCCGCCGTGCCGGGAGACGCCTTCGGCAACGACGCCTGTGTGCGCTTCTCCTTCGCGACCGGAATCGAGCGGGTCGAGGAGGGCATCCGGCGTCTGGCCGTCTGGGCCGCCGGGAGCTGACCGGCGGCCGCGCCGGAATCGAGTCGTGAGTGGCCGCAAGGCTCTGCTGACCGGCGCCACCGGATTTCTGGGCGGTCACGTCGCCCGCGCCCTGATCGAGGAGGGCTGGAGCGTGCGCGTCCTCGCGCGAAGCGACCCCGCTCTTTCGCCGGTTCTTTCCGGAGTGGCGGTCGAGGTCGTCCGCGGCGACCTGTCGAAGACGGCGGAGCTCGCGGCCGGAGCTTCGGGCTGCGAGGCGATCGTGCACGCGGCCGGCCTGCTGAAGGCCCGCCGCCTCGAGGACTACCGGGAGGTCAACCTCCGGGGGACAGAGCGGCTGGTCGCCGCCGCGGCGGAGTCGGCGCCGGGCGCGACGTTCGTCTACGTCTCGACCCAGGCCGCCGCAGGGCCTTCCCGCGACGGGAGCCCCGTGAAGCCTTCCGACCCTCCGCGGCCGGTTTCCTGGTACGGCGTCTCGAAGCTCGAAGGGGAGGAGGCCGTACGGCGGGGCTGGAAGGGCGCGTGGATCGTTCTCCGGCCGGGGGTGATCTACGGCCCGGGTGACCGGGGACTCCTGACCTATTTCCGCATGGCCGCCTCCGGCTGGATCCCCGTGCCGGCTGCGGGCCGCCGCATCCAGATCGCCGCGGCGGCCTCCATCGCGCTCGCCGTCGCCCGGGCCGCGGGCCGGCCGGACCTCGCCTCTCGAATCGCCTTCCTTTGCGATCCCGAGCCGGTGACCGTCGGGCGGCTGGCCGCCCTGATCGCGCGCCTGCCCGACAGAAAGGCTCGCCTCGTTCCCGTGCCGGATGTGCTCGTTCGGCTGGCGGGCTTGGCGGCGACGCTCGGCGAGATGGCGACGAAACGGTCGCAGCCCTTCAACGCGGACAAGGCGCGCGAACTCCTTGCCGGGGAATGGATTTGTGAGCCCGGACTGGCGGCGGAGCTCGGGCTTCCGGCTCCCATCCCGCTCGACCGGGGGCTTTCGGACACCTGGGACTGGTACCGCCGGCAGGGATGGTTGAATTTGTAAAATTTGCTAAGATCCCGGAGAACTCGGTAGGTCCTCGACGGTGGGAGTAAGAATGAGCAAGCCCGCTGCCTTGGCGGCCCGAAGGGGAGTGGTGCGGTCCTCCCCGATCTTCGACAAGTGCGAACGCTTCGAGGAGGCAAAGCGCGTCCGGGAGGCGGGGGTCTATTCCTTCTTCCGCGTGGTCGAGTCGGCGCAGGATCCCGAAGTTTCCATCGGGGGCCGGCGGCTGCTCATGCTGGGCTCCAACAACTACCTCGGCCTGACCAACGACCCCCGGGTCAAGGAAGCCGCCCTCGCCGCGATCCGCAAGTACGGCTCCGGCTGCGCCGGCAGCCGCTTCTTGAACGGAACGCTCGACCTGCACGTCGAGCTCGAGCGGCGCCTGGCGCAGTTCATCCGCAAGGACGCGGCCATCGTGTTCGCCACCGGGTTCCAGGTCAACCTGGGCGCCATCTCCTGCCTGGTCGGAAAGGGCGACACGGTCTACCTCGACAAGCAGGACCATGCCTGCATCATCGACGGAGCGCGGCTCTCCTTCGGCGACATCTGCAAGTTCCGCCACAACGACGTGGCCGATCTGCGGCGACAGATGAAGAACGACGCCGACGCGAAAGGGCGGCTCATCGTCGTGGACGGCGTCTTCTCGATGGAGGGCGACATCGCGCCCCTGCCGGAACTCGTCGCCGCGGCGCGCGAGTTCGAGGCGGGCCTCATGGTCGACGACGCGCACAGCATCGGCGTTCTGGGGCCGACCGGGCGCGGCACAGCAGAGCACTTCGGGCTGGAAGACGAAGTGGACCTCATCATGGGCACCTTCTCCAAGTCCATGGCCTCCGTCGGAGGATTCATCGCAGGCGACGAGGTCGTCATCGACTACATCAAGCACCGCGCCCGCACGATGATCTTTTCGGCGGCGCCGCCGCCGGCATCCGTGGCCGCGGCGCTCGCCACGATCGACATCATGGAGGGCGAGCCCGAGCGCCGCCAGCGCCTCTGGGACAACACGCGCTTCTTCGCCGCGGGGCTGCGTTCGCTCGGCTTCGACACGGGCGAATCGCAGACCCCGGTCGTCCCGGTGGTCGTGGGCGAAGACCTGGCGGCCCTGCGCATGGTCCAGCGCCTCCACGAGGAGGGCATCTTCGTCAACTGCGTGCTGTCGCCGGCCACGCCTCCGGGCCGGGCGCTCATCCGCACGTCGCTGATGGCCACCCATACGCGCGAGCAGCTCGCGCGGGCTCTCGAGGTGATGGGAAGGGTCGGACGCGAGGTCGGCGTGCTCTCGCCGGCCGTTGTCTAGACGGCTCCCGGCTCCTCCCGGATGAGCGGTTCCGTCTCGATCGAAAGGATCGGCCGGAGCAAGAGGGAGCTCCGCCGGTTCTTCGACGTCGCGGACCGGGTCTACGCGGGCGACCCGAACTGGGTCGCGCCGATCCGCGACGATCTGGCGAAGGTCTTCTCGCTCGAGAACCCGTTCTTTCGCCACGCGGAGATGCAGCTCTTCCTCGCGCGGCGCGACGGAACCGATGTCGGCCGGATCGCGGCAATCCTCGACCGCGGCCACAACGAATTCCACGGGGAGAAGGCCGCGTTCTTCGGCTACTTCGAATCGGTCGACGATCCCGGCGTGGCGCGGGTCCTGTTCGAAGCGGCGTGCCTCTGGGCCCGCGAGCGCAAGATGACGGTGATTCGCGGGCCGGCCAACCCTTCCTTGAACGACGAGGCGGGCCTGCTCGTCGACGGTTTCGAGTCCCCGCCCGTGCTCATGATGACCTACAACCCCCGTTTCTACCCGGCGCTCTACGAAGGGTCGGGGTTCCGAAAGGCGAAGGACCTGCTCGCCTTCTGGTTCGAGATCGGTCCCAGGCCCCTGGAGCGGTTCACCCGGGTCAACGAGCGCCTCCGCCGGGAAGAGAAGACCTTCCGGATGCGCAAGATCTCCAAGGCAAGCCTCGAGAAGGACTTGCCCCTGGTGCGCGAGGTCTACAACGCCGCGTGGGAGAAGAACTGGGGCTTCGTGCCGATGACTCCCGAAGAGATGGACTTCATGGCGAAGCGGATGAAGCCTCTGCTCGTGGCGGACTTCGCCCTGCTCGGCGTCTACGACCGGCCGGACGGCTCGGTCGAGCCGGTGGCCTTCATGATGACGCTGCCCGACTACAACACGGCGATGGCGCCGCTTCAGGGCAGGCTGCTCCCGTTCGGCTGGCTCAAGTTCCTGCTCGGAATGCGCCGCATCAAGACCGTGCGCGTTCTGACTCTCGGCGTCAAGAAGGAGTACCGGTCCCGCGGCCTCCAGTCCCTTCTCTTCGAGCAGAGCCTGCGCGCCGCCCTCTCGCGCGGCTACACGGGCTGCGAGGTCTCGTGGCTCCTCGAGGACAACGAGCTGATGATCCGCGGGATGAGGGTCTGGGGCGGGCGGCTCTACAAGACCTACCGCATGTACGAGAAGGACCTTTCTCAGCCCGCCGCCGCGCGGTCGTAGATCCGGTCGCCGAGCGGCACGCTCGCAAACGCCAGCGCCAGCCCCGCCAGCACGTCGACGACGTAGTGGTAGCGGCAGTACACCGTCGAGACGATCAGACCCGTGCCGAACGGCAGCAGGATCCAGAAGACCCCGCGCGCCCGCCGGAAGGCGACCAGCAGCACCGCGGCCGCGATCATCGTGTGCCCCGACGGGAAGACGTCGAACTTCGTGCGCTCGAGCTCGTTGATCGTGGAGGAAATGGCCCGCGACAGCGGTGTCGTCTCCAGGACGATCGTCTGACGGGACGCGAGGGCGAAGCGCGGGCCGAGCGCCGGGAGCACGAAGTATCCGATGTACGAGACGAAGTAGCAGAAGGTCAGCGTGAAGATGTACCGGCGCGCGGTCGGCACGCTGCGGCGCCAGAGGACCGCCCCCAGAACGATCGCCATGAAGTAGTAGCTCGAGTAGAAGAGGTAGAAGATGTCGGTCAGCCAGGGGCGCGCGAGCCGCTCGAGCCACACCGTGACGTCCGTGCCGAAGAGGGCGCGGTCCGCGGCGATCAGCAGGTCGTCCCGCGCGCGTCCCCGGGCCGCGGCGATCAGCGGTCCCAGGCTTTCGAAGACGAACGGGATGAAGGCGGCGGGGTAGAAGTCCACGCCGACCCGAATCGCCGGGGGAAGCCGTTCGGCGCGCCGGGCCAGGAAGACGATCAGCGCGAGGAAGCCGCCCATCAGCGCGAAGCGGAGCAGGATCTCCCCGGGATCCGGAAGCGCGGAATAGAAGAGAAGCGTCAGCAGGGAAAGGGCGGCCAGGACGCCCAGGTTGATCGCCTCGAGAGGGCGGATGCGCACGCGCGCAGTTATAGCGCGGCGCTCGCTGCGATAGAATCGATTTCCTTGAGTCGGAGACTCGCGGTCGGAATCGCGGTCCTGCTTCTCGGAATGCCGGCCGCCCTGCGCGGCGCGGATTCGGCGGCGCCCCTCGCTCGGGTCGGACGGATCGATACGCCCGTGCATCCCGCGGCGGCGGATTACCTGAAGAAGCTGCTGCGCGATGCCGAACGCGACGGCGCGAGCGTGGTCGTCGTCGGGCTGTCGACGCCCGGGGGACTGTTCTCCTCGACCCGGGAGATGAGCACCGCGGTGCTGCTCTCGCGGGTTCCGGTCGCCATGTTCGTTTCTCCTTCGGGGGCTCAGGCCGCTTCGGCGGGGTTCTTCCTGCTGCTCTCCGGCGACATCGCGGCCATGGCTCCCGGGACCAACGCCGGAGCCGCTCACCCGGTCGCGGGCGAGGGTCAGGATCTGCCCAAGACGTTGAACGAAAAGGCGGAGCAGGATGCCCGCGCCTTCATCCGCACGCTCGCCTCCCAGAGGGGGCGCAACGTCGAGAAGGCGGAAGCGGCGGTCTCCCAGAGCGTCTCCTACACCGAGTCCGAGGCGAAGGAGGCGGGGCTGATCGAGATCGTGGCACGCGACGTGCCCGATCTCTTGAAGCAGCTCGACGGCCGCAAGGTCACGCGGGTCGGAGCTCCGCCGGTGACGCTCCACCTCGCGGGCGCGCGAATCGAGCAGCGCGAGATGGGAACGATCGACAAGCTGCTGGGAGTCGTTTCGCATCCCAACGTGGCGTACGTGCTCTTCCTGCTGGGCCTGGTGGGGCTCTACTTCGAGCTCTCTTCCCCCGGCGCGATCCTGCCCGGGGTCGTGGGCGGAATCTCGCTGCTGCTCGCCCTGTATGCGTTCTCCGTGCTCCCGGTCAATCTGGCGGGGCTCGCCCTGATCCTCTTCGGGATCGGGCTCTTCGTCGCCGAGATCAAGGTCGTCAGCCACGGCGTTCTGGCGGCCGGGGGAGCGATCGCGCTTGTCGCGGGATCGCTGATGCTCTTTACGGGCCGCGGCGGCGAGTCCCCCTACCGCGTGGACCTCGGCATCCTCCTTCCCACGCTGCTGCTGACCCTGGCGGTCATCGGAATGCTGACCGCGCGGACCGTCCAGCTTCGCCGGCGGCCGGCCACGACGGGCGCGGCCGGAATGGTCGGCGAGACGGCGCGGGTCGTCGAGCCGTTTGCCGGCGGGAGCGGCCGGGTCCACGTGTTCGGAGAGTACTGGGACGCGAGGGGGCCGTCGGATCTCGAGCCGGGAGACGCGGTTCGCATCGTGCGCGTGGACGGCCTGACGCTTCTTGTAGAACGGAGGACCTGATGCTTGTCGCACTTCCTGGACTCTTGATCGCCGCCTTCATCGGCCTGCTGCTGCTCTTCAAGTGGATCAACGTCCTGAGGGAATACGAGCGGGCGGTGACCTTCTGGCTCGGGCGCCTCTCGCAGGAGGCGAAGGGACCCGGGCTCGTCCTGATCTTCTGGCCCGTCGAGACGATGGTCCGCATCTCGATGCGGACGGTCGTGCACGACGTCCCGACGCAGGACATCATCACCCGCGACAACGTCTCCGTGAAGGTCAACGCGGTGGTCTATTTCCGCGTCGTCGACCCCAACAAGGCGGTCGTCCAGGTGGAGAACTACCTGTACGCGACCTCCCAGCTCGCGCAGACGACGCTTCGCAGCATCCTGGGCCAGGCGCTGCTCGACGAGCTCCTCTCGGAGCGGGAGAAGCTGAACGTGGCGCTCCAGAAGGTCATCGACGAGCACACGAGCCCCTGGGGCGTGAAGGTGTCGCTGGTCGAAGTCAAGCAGGTCGACCTTCCCCCCGAGATGCAGCGCGCGATGGCGAAGCAGGCGGAGGCCGAGCGCGAAAAGCGGGCCAAGATCATCCATGCGGCCGGCGAGTTCGAAGCCGCCGCCAAGCTCTCCGAAGCCGCCGAGATCATCGGCCGGCAGCCGGCGACGCTGCAGCTTCGGTACCTGCAGACCCTGACGGAGATCGCGAGCGAGAAGAACTCGACGATCCTCTTCCCGCTTCCGATCGAGCTGCTCAAGAACTTCATCTCGAAGGAGAAGTAGTCGCCCGCGGCGGCGGCTCTTGTAAACTGCCGCCGTGCCGGAATCCCGCAGTCACTACCAGCTTTCCTTCACCGCGAAGCAGGCGATGGCGTTCTTCGTCGTGTGCCTGCTCGCCCTGGGCCTGTCCTTCTTCTTCGGTCTCATGACGGGGCTCTCGGGCCGCGCGCCGGGACCGCCGCGGGCGGCCGAGGCCGCCGCGGCGCCGACGGCGGCCCCGGAACAGGCCGCCGAACGAGCCGGCACGCCGGCGGCGGCCGGCCCCTCCCGGACGCGGCTTGCCCCGGAGACCGCGCCGGAGGCCGCCGTTCCGGCGGAGGCGCCGACCCCGCCGGCCGTCCTGCAGGCCTTCGAGGACCGCGGGCCGAGCGAGCCGACACCCGCTGCGGCCCCGGGCAGGCGCGCGCCGGCCGCGGCCGCTCCGGCGGCGCCCGGCATCTGGATCCAGGTCGCCTCGCTCGCCTCCCGCGGCGAAGCGGAGTCGCTCGCGGGCCGGCTCTCCCGGCGCGGCCATCACGCCCAGATCGCCGAAGCCCAGACGTCGCGGGGAAGGGTGTTTCGCGTCCGCGTCGGCCCCTACCGAACCGAGCCGGAGGCGACGCGGGCGGCGGAGAGGCTCCGCCAGGCGGAGAAGATCTCCCAGACCTGGATCGTGCGGGAGGAGCATTGAGCCCCGGCCCGGCGGAGCGGGCGCCCGAGTGGATTCGCGAGAAGCGGATCCGGCTGTCGCGGCTTCACCCCGTCAAGAGCCTGATGCGCGCGCGAGGGCTCTCGACCGTGTGCGAGGAGGCCCGCTGCCCCAACCGCGGAGAATGCTTCTCGCACGGGACGGCGACGTTCCTGCTGCTTGGCGACGTCTGCACCCGCGCCTGCGGCTTCTGCGACATTCGAACCGGCCGTCCGCTTCCGATCGATCCCCTCGAGCCCGCCCGGGTGGCGGCGGCCGTGCGCGAGATGGGGCTCGCCTACGTCGTGCTGACCTCGGTCGATCGGGACGATCTGCCCGACGGAGGCGCGGCGCATTTCGCGGCCGCGATCGGGGCCCTGCGCCGGCTGGAGCCTGTCCCCGGAGTCGAAGTCCTGACGCCGGACTTCAAAGGCCGCCTCGAATCGGTGCGCTCCGTCGTCGAGGCGCGGCCCGACGTGTTCAACCACAACGTCGAGACCGTGTCCCGTCTCTACCCGACGGTACGGCGCGGCGCCCGGCTCGACCGGTCGCTTGAAGTGCTCTCCGCGGCGAAGGACGTGGATCCGACGCTCACGACCAAGTCGGGCTTCATGCTGGGACTGGGCGAGACGAGCGGAGAGGTGGAGGAGCTCCTCGAGAGGCTGCGCGAAGCCCGGGTCGACGTCGTCACGATCGGCCAGTACCTGCGGCCGTCGCGCGAGTGCCTGCCGGTCGTCGAGTACGTGCGCCCGGAGGTCTTCGAGGAGCACCGCGTGGCGGGGGAGCGTCTGGGGTTCCGCCACGTCTTTGCCGGGCCGTTCGTGCGCTCCTCCTACCGCGCGGAGGAAGCCTTCGCGGCGGCCGGAGCCGGGCGGTAGACATCGGCCATCGGGCGGCGCCGGTGAAGGGCTCGAAGTGGAAGACGCCCGCCGCGGCGCTCGCGTCGGGGCTCCTGCTCGCGCTGGCGTTTCCTCCCCTGGAATGGGTTCTGCTCCTGCCCCTGGCCCTCGTGCCCTTCCTCGCGGCGCTCGCGTCCGAGCAGAGCCGGGGCCGCGCGCTCGTCTCGGGCTTCCTGCTCGGGCTTGCCTTCTGGTGCGCCTCGATCCCGTGGATCGTTCACGTCGTGACGCGCTACGGCGGGCAGAGTCCGGTCATGGGAGTCGTCTGCCTCGTGATCCTCGCGGGAATCCTCGCGGAGTGGCCGGCGCTCGCCGCATGGGGCGCCGTCTCCGCGGGCCCGCCCGGCTCCGGCTGGCGCCTGGCCGCGTTCCCGTTGCTCTGGATGGCCTGCGAGCACGCCCGGTCCTTCGTCTACGGGGGCTTCCCCTGGAATCTGACCGCCCAGGCGCTCTACCGGCACCCGATCTGGCTCCAGTCCGCATCCGTGTGGGGCGCCTTCGGCGTCGGGGCGCTGGCGGTGTCGGTGTCCTCCCTGCTCGCCTTCGCCGCCATCCGGCGGCGTCCGGGTCCGCTTTTCGGGGCGGCGGCGCTCGCCCTCGCCGCCGGAGCCTTCGGCGCAGCGCGGCTCGCCGCGCCGGAGAGCACGGACCCGGCGGCCGGCCCCCCGTTTCGCGTCGCGCTTCTCCAGCCCAACGTGAGTCAGGAGGCGCGTCTGTCCGGCAGCGACGCCCGCAACTACCGGATCGTGATGGAGCAGGCCCGGGCCGCCGCGGCCGAGGCCCCTTTCCTGATCGTCATTCCGGAGTCGGCGTTTGCCCTCTACTGGGATCGCAGCCCGATGCTGCGCCACGACCTCTCGGAGGTCGCCCGCGACTCGCTCGTCCTCTTCAACGACATCGAGGAGCTGCCGGACGGGCGTTACTACAACGTGGCGAGGCTGCTCGGCGCAGGAGGCCCCGTCGGAAAGCCCTATCGAAAGGTCCACCTCGTCCCTTTCGGCGAGTACGTCCCCCTCCCGAAGCTCTTCTTCTTCGTGCGCCAGGTCTCGACCGAGATCGGCGAGTTCTCCGCGGCGAAAGAGCCCTCGCTTCTTTCCGCGGGCGCCGCGCGCATCGGCGTCGGCGTCTGTTACGAGATCACCTATCCCGATCTCGTCCGCAGGGAGGTCGGAACGCTCGGGGCGAACCTCCTGGCGACGATCTCGAACGATTCCTGGTACGGCCGGGCCGGAGCGCAGGCCCAGCATTTCGCCGGAGCCGTGATGCGCTCGGTCGAGACGAAACGCTGCCTCCTCCGGGCGGCGATCACCGGGATCTCCGGCATCGTGGACGAGAAGGGAAGGATTCAGGGAGAGCTGCCACGCGACCGGGCGGGGATCCTGCGAGGCACCGCGCGTCTCGTTTCCGAGCGCACGCCGTGGGTCCGGTGGGGCTACGGCATCCCGCGCGTCGCCGACGCCCTCGCCGCCGCCGTGCTACTCTTCGGCGTGGCGCGCGCGCGGCTTCGTCGCCGCCCGTGACCGCCGCGAGCCGACGGACGGCCCGCGAACGAGAACATGACCGAACGCGACGACCTCATCTCCGCACTGCACGCCGCCTCGGAGCGGCTCGGCTCGCTCCGCGGCTATCTTTGATCTGGACGCCGCGCGGAGCGCGCTCGAGGAGCTGAGACAGAAGGCGGCGGCCCCGGACTTCTGGTCCCGACCGGAAGAAGCCCAGGAGATCCTTCGCCGGACCCGCGCGGAGGAGAAGAAGCTCGACACCGTCCGGCGGCTGGACGACCTGCGCGGCGAGCTCGAGACCCTGGGGGAGCTGCTTGAGGAGGGGGAGCCGGCGGAGAGGGACGCGCGGGAGTCGCTCGCCGTCGCGACGGCCTTCGCCGACGAGCTCGAGCTCTCCGTCAAGATGGGCGCGCCGGAAGACGCCCGGAACGCCTGGGTCATGATCCATCCGGGCGCCGGGGGCACCGAGTCGCAGGACTGGGCGGAGATGCTGCTGCGCATGTACATGCGCTTTGCCGAGTCGCGGGGCTGGAAAGCCGAGCTGATCGACCGCCAGGACGGAGAGGAGGCGGGCATCAAGAGCGCGACGCTCCACGTCGTCGGCGACCACGCGTACGGGTACCTGAAGGGGGAGATGGGCGTCCACCGGCTGGTCCGGATTTCTCCCTACGACGCGGCCAAGCGGCGCCACACCTCCTTCGCCTCGGTCTACGTCTCTCCCGAGATCGACGAGGACATCCAGATCGACATCGCCGACAAGGACCTTCGGGTGGACACGTACCGCTCGAGCGGCGCCGGCGGCCAGCACGTCAACGTGACCGACTCCGCGGTGCGGATCACGCACCTTCCCACGGGCATCGTCGTCACGTGCCAGAACGAGCGCAGCCAGGGGCGAAATCGCGACATGGCGATGCGCGTCCTGCGCGCGCGGCTCTATCAGAAGGCCCTCGACGAGCGGCGTGCGGAGGAGGAAAGGCGTGTCGGCGACAAGAAGGCGATCGAGTGGGGCAGCCAGATCCGCTCTTACGTGCTGCACCCTTATCGGATGGTCAAGGACCATCGCACGGGGCACGAGACGGGGGACACGGACCGCGTCCTCGACGGGGGACTGACGCCTTTCATCGAGGCCTACTTGAAGGCGGCCGCCGAGACCACGCAAGCGGCGGCGGAGTGATGCGCCCGGGGGAAACTCCGGGAGGGCTCCCGCTCCGGGCCGGCTGGATGGAGGAGCTCCGCAGTCGCCTCGCGCGGCGCGAGCGCGCGGTCGTGAAGCCCTCGGACGGAATGCGGCGGGCGGCGGTGCTCGCGCCGCTCTTCGTGCGGGACGCGGGACTCTGGATCGTCTTCACGCGGCGCACCGAGTCGGTCGAGCACCACAGGGGCCAGATCTCTTTTCCCGGCGGGGGCGAGGAGCCGGGCGACGAGACCCTCTGGCACACGGCGCTGCGCGAGAGCGACGAGGAGCTGGGGATCCGTCCTTCCGACGCGCTGGCGCTCGGGCGCCTCTCGCCCCTGACCACCGTCACGAACTTCTACGTCGAGCCGTTCGTCGCGGCGATTCCGCACCCTTACGTCTTTCGTCCGGCCGAGGCCGAGATCGCCGAAGTGCTGGAGGTGCCGGTCTCGGCACTGCTCGATCCGGGCGCCCTCGAGAAGCGCACGCTGCCGGGGCGCGAGGGGCCGGTGCTCTTCTATCACTACGGGGAACGGGTGATCTGGGGCGCGACGGCGCAGATCCTCGCGGAGCTGCTCGAGTCCCTGCGGTGAGCCGGGACCGGCAGCCTAGGGGCGGGAACTGCGGTGCCCGCCGTAGGCCTTCTCTCCGGCCTCGACCCGGATCGCGAGGCGGTTCTCGGGCGGCGGCAGCGGGCACGTCGCATACGGCGTGAACACGCACGGCGGGTTGTAGGCCTTGTTGAAGTCGAGCACGGTGCGCCCGCCGACCGGCGGAGAGGCATAGAGAAACCGGCCGGCGCCGTAAGTCTCCTTGCCGTTGGTCTGATCGCCGAAGATGACGAAGAAGTCTGTCTCGCCTCGCTCGAGGACCGGGTCGAGCCGGTAGGTCTTCCCTTCGAGCTCGAAGACCAGCGCCCCCGGGCTCTTCTCGGAATCGACCGTTCCCAGAACGTTGGGCACCGCGATCGACCGCGGCGGGTCGTACGGCTCGAACCGCGCCTCGACCCGCCATTTGGGATCGACGGGGAAGCTCTCGATTCCGTGAAAGTTCCTGCGCGCCTCGCTCTGGCTGTCCTTGACGCGGACTCCCAGACGCTCTCCGCGTCGGATGACGTAGAAGGAGAGGGAGCCGATGGTCAGGACGGTCGGCTCGCCGTCCTCGTCCGAGCGCAGCGCCAGCGTGGTCACGGGCTTTCCGTCCGCGAGCATGCCCGAGCCCGGCGCCGCGTGGAGCGTGACGGACTCTCCGGCGCGGTCGAGCGAGCCTGCGAACGCGGGCGCCTTTCCCGGCGGCAGGACGACGCGGTTTCCCGCTCCGCTTCCGACGGCGTTCTTCCCGGGCTCGAGCCAGAAGAGCCCGACCAGGGTGAGCCAGCCTCCCTCCGAGCGAAGGCGCTCGAGCCGGCGCGCGCGCCATTGGGAGATCTCGTCGGCGTAGCTCTCCGCCGCCCCCCCGGCGGCAGGAACCGAAGTGGATTCGCGCCGGCCCACCAGTGCCAGGGCGAGAGCCGACAGAAGAAACCGCGCCGCCAACGGTGATGCCACGACGGAATCCGTCGACCGTCAGCCGCCCGCCCGCGCGATGGCGAACAGCTGCTCGGCGCGCTCGAGGTTCGCCTTGGCCGGGGCGAGCCCCGCGTTGTTCGAGAGCGCCTTCTGAAAGGCGGCGATCGCGCCGGCATAGTCCCCGCGTCGCGTCCGCACCACGCCGAGATTGTTCCACAGGGTCGCCGAGGCGGGGCGGGCGCCGATCGCCTTCTGGAGGGCGGCCTCCGCCTCCTGCAGCTTGCCGGTCTCGGACAGCGACGCGGCCAGGCCCGTGGCCGCCTCCTCGCTCGCGGGGTCGAGCTCGAACGCGGCGGCGTACGCGGTGGCGGCGTCCTCCGGCCTCTTCAGCTTTCGCCTCAGGTCCCCGAGCGTCGCCCAGACCGCGATCTCGTTGGGGGAGAGCCGGGAAGCCTCGGCGATCTCGCGCTCCGCCTCCTTCCACGATCCCTTCTTGCGATAAACGCGGCCGAGGTTCTCGTGGTAGACCGAGCGCGAGGGCGCGAGGCGCACGGCCTGGATCAGCTCTTCGATCGACCGATCGAGCTCGCCCGAGCGAGAGAGGAAGACGCCGAAGTCGTTGTGCGCCTCGGCCGAAGACGGATCGATCTCGATGGCGCGGCCGTAGGCCAGCCTGGCGGCCGTCAGGTCCTTCAATTCCTCCATGGACCGCCCGAGGCCCAGGGCCGCCGCCACGTTGTTCGGGTTGAGGTCGAGGGTGCGCCGGTACAGGCTGCCCGCCGTATTCCACTTGTCCTGCCGCTCCGCCAGCACGGCCAGGCCGTATTGCGATCGCGCGCTGGACGGGTCCGCCGCCACCGCGGCGGTAAACTCGCGCTCCGCGTCGGCCTCCTTGCCGGCGGCAAGCAGCAGGTCCCCGAGCAGGCCGTGGGCGTCCGCGTTGCGATTATCGGCCTCCGTCGCGCGCCGCGCGGCGGCCTCCGCTCCCCGTGCGTCTCCCGCTCGAACGAGGTTCTGCGCCGACTGCAGCCACGCCGACGCCGCGACCGGACCGGTCACGGGAGCCGATCCCGGCGGAGCCGGGCCGCCGATCGGCGTCGCGGTGATCAGGCCGCGCTCGATGTCCGAAGCCCGCTTGCGCTCGATGTCTCCGTCGGCGGAGCGGCCCAATCGGTCGTAGGTTTCGCCGAGAAGCCGGTGGAGCTCCGGGTCGTTCGCGCTCGATCCGTGCTGCAGGGTCGCGAGGGCTTCCTCGGCCTTGCCCTGCTGGAGCTTGTCCCGGGCGTCTCGCTTGATCTCCGCCACATCGAGAGAGCCCTCGCCGGACCCGGTGACCTCGGCGCGAACGGTCTGAGCCAGCCGGGCGAAGTCGGGGCTGTAGAGGTCTCCCGCGACGCCCAGAGCCGGCTTTGCCTTGAAGGCGGCCTTCAACGCCTCGCGAGCGTTCTTCGCGCTGCCGCCGATGTAGTAGGACCAGGCGGCCTGCAGCGACAGCTCGGCCTGACGATCGGCGGGAAGCCCGGAGGCCTGAGCCGCTCTGACGTACTTGTCTCCCGCCTGGGCGAACAGGCCCGAGTCGAAGGCGCGCTTGGCCTCGGTCTCGAGCTTGCTCGGCTCCTGAGCCGAGAGAGCCGCCGCCAGCAGCGCCGCGAGAAGCGCGATTCGAGCTCGCATCGGGCTAACCTCCCGTTTCGATCGCCACGGCGGGAGCGGGCGCCCATGGCACCTCGACTCCCTTTTCGATTTCGACCTCCCGGTTGGCCGGCTTGAATCCCTCTCGCAGGACGATCACGCGGTGGGTCCCCGGAGACAGGCGCACCGTCTCGGTCGCCGATCGCACGGTCGCCTTGTACTTGCCGTCGACGATGATCGAGGCGCCGATCCAGCTCGGGTCGGTCTGCAGGACGAGCGTCCCGATCGGGAATTGATAGGCAATCGGGGCGGCGCCATTGGCGCCCAGGTGGAAGGTCTGCTCGTAGGGAGGGAGGCCGGGGGCCTCGAAACGGTAACGGTGCTTGCCCTCCTCGAGCTCCACGCGCTTGGCCGGCACGGAGGAGCCGATCTGCCGGCCGTCCACGTAGAGCGTCGCGGGCGGAATCGAAGAGAACTGCACGGCGAAGCGCTTGGGCGGCGCCGGTTTCGGCGCGGGCGTCGGCTGCTCGACGGCCGCAACCGGCGCGGCAGGGGGGGCGGCCGTCGGCTGGGGGCGAGCGTCCACGCCGAGCTCCGGCGTCGGCAGATCGGCGGGCGGCGCGGCCGTGGCGACCGGAGCCGCCGCCGCGGCGGCGGGAGGGACGGGCGCAGCCTGGCGGCCGCGCGTCAAGAACCAACCCGCGGCCGCCGCCGCCCCGAGGACCGCGATCGAGATGGCGCCGATCACGAGTCGGCGAGACCCGGCCGCTTCCGGCGCCATGCGGCCGGGCGGCACCATCGTCGCTTCCGAGGAATCGCGGAAGTTGACGAGCTCGAGTCCCGGCGCGACGGCCGGCCGGGCGGGCGGCGGCGCCGCGCGCACGGGCTCCGGCGCGGGGACCCTCGCCAGGGCCCCCGAGGGCGGCGTGATGTGGACCGTCCGCGTGCCGTGGCTGGGTGTTGCGACGGTCGTCTCGAGATCCGGGCCCTCGGTCGCGGCCAGACGGGCGATCGTCGAATAGCGCGCCGACGCGCCGGTCAGCTCCTTGTAGAGCGCGTGCAGATCGCGCAGGAGTTCCTGCATCGACGGGTAGCGCTTGTCGGGCGACTTCTCCATCGCGCGCCGGACCGCGGCGGAAAGAGCGGCCGGGACGTCGGGAGCGACCGTTTCGATCGGCTCCGGCTGCTCGTTCAGGATCTTGTACAGCACCGTCGAGAGGTGCTCGCCGCGGAAGGGCTTGCGGTAGGTGAGCAGTTCGTAGGCGAGCACGCCGGTCGCGAAGATGTCGGTGCGCCGGTCCACGGCTTCGCCCCGAATCTGCTCGGGAGCGAGGTAGGCCGACGTGCCCAGCGTGATGCCGGTCTGGGTCAGGTTCGATTCCGTCTGAAGCGACTTGGCGATCCCGAAGTCCATCAGCTTGACGGTGTCGTCGTCCAGGATCCGGACGTTGGCGGGCTTGATGTCGCGGTGGACGATCTGCGCCTCGTGGGCGTAGTGGAGGCCCTCGGCGATCGCCATCAGGATCTCGACCTTTCGCAGGACCGGTATTGGCTCGGCGCGCTTGATCTTCTTGTCCAGGTCTTCGCCGGTCAGGAACTCCTGGACGATGTAGGGGATGCCGTTTTCGACCCCGAAGTCGTAGATGGTCGTGATGTGGCGGTGATGGAGGTTGCCGGCGAGCTCAGCCTCTCGAAAGAAGCGGCTCTTGATCTCCTCGTCGTTGACCGAGCAGGTCTTGATCGCGACCGTTCGCTTGATGAACGGATCGCGGCCGCGATAGACCGCGCCGAAACCGCCGACCCCGATCTGTTCGGCGATCTCGTACTTGCCGATCTTCTCCAGCATGGCGAAGCATCAGTTTAAACGATCGGCCTTCCCGCGGCGCGCCAAAGTCGACCTCCCCGCCGCGCCGCAAGCCATTCGGGCCCCGTGAGATGGCCGTCGCATCGCGAACCGGCGTCTCGCCCGAACGGGCTAGACTTGTCCTCGTGACGAAGCTCGGCGTCCTGGCGCTCGCCTGCGTCCCTCTTTGGGCGGCGGCGTGCGGACGGTCGAGGACGCCGGCATCGCGTCCCGACGCCCTGCGCTCGCTTCCCGGCGGAGATCTTCTGCCAACGCCGCGCTTCCGGCCCCCGGCCGACGGGCTGCTGACCGACGAGCAGGTGGGCCGTTTCATCCGCGTTCGCCGGGCGGCCAAGGGGCGAACGGACGCGGAGAGCGCCCTGGCGCTCGGCGTCGCTCCCGAGGAGCTCGCCTGGACACGCGCGCGGATCGTCGAGGCGCTGGTGGCGCTGGACGAAAGGCGGGTTCGCTCCGCGTCGGCGGAGGTCTACGGCAAGGCCCTGGCGCAGCTGAAGGCTTCCCGCGAGAGCGTGCGCGATGCGAGCCGCGCCCGCGCCCTCGACGAGCAGATCGCCGCGCTCGAGCGGGAGCGCGCGGCCGTTCGCCGCGAGGAGACTCCGCCGCCGGCGCTTGCGCGCAACATGCAGCGCGTGGCCGCCCGGCGCGCGGAGCTCGAAACCGTCGCTCCGTGACGCCGCTCGAGGAGTTTCTCCGGGCGGAGATCTCGGCCGGCTCTTTCCCGGGCGCCGCCGGGCTCGTGGGCTCGGCCGCCGCCGTGCTCGATTGCGCCATCGCGGGCGACGCCGCGGTCGAGCCGGAACCGGAAGCGATGTCGGCCGGGACGCTCTTCGATCTGGCGAGCCTGACCAAACCGCTCTCGACGGGCGCGCTCGTGCGACTCGCGCTCGCCCGCGGCCTCTCGCTCGATGATCCGCCGGGCCGGTATCTTCCCGAGTGGAAGAAGACGCGTCACGACGGGATCACGCTCGAGCGGCTGCTCACCCACACGGCGGGCCTTCCCGCGTGGTACCCGGTGTACGCCCGGGGAGAAGGGGCCGCCGCCTACCGGCGCACGCTGTCCGAGCTCGAGCCGGAAATCCGACCGGGCAGGACCGTTCTCTACAGCGACCTGGGCTTCCTGGTGCTGGGGGACGTCCTGGAGACCTTCTTCTCGGCGCCGCTCGACCGCTGCTTCTCCGAGCTCGTCGCGGGTCCTGCCGGATCGGGCGCGGGCTTCCTGCCCGGGCCGGGCCGGCCCTGTGCGGCCACCGAGAAGGGCGATCGGTTCGAGCGGAACATGAGCCTCGCCCTCGGCCTGTCCTATGCCGGGTTTCGCGACGGGGTCGTCCGGGGGGAAGTCCACGACGGCAACGCCTTTCGTCGAGGAGGTGTCGCGGGGCATGCCGGCCTCTTCGGCACCGCGCAGGACGTCTGGAGCCTCGGCCGTGCGTGGCTCGATCCGGCGGCGGCGTCCTTGACCCGCGACCGCACGCGGGAGCTCTCCGAGGGCCGTGGCATCGCCTGGCAGGGGCGGCGCGGGGCGGGCTCGGCCGTGCCGGATTTTTCCGAGTCCGCGTTCGGGCACACCGGATTCACCGGCACGTCGGTCTGGATCGACCCGGAGCGGGATCGGATCTTCGTTCTCCTGACCAACCGGATCCATCCCCGCGTTCGCGATGTGAACTTCAACGAGGTGCGGCAGCGATTCCATCGCGAGGTCGCGAGGGCTTGACGGGGGCTTCCCGCCGACGGCTCTCGCGCCCCTCCCGGCGGCCAGGGCGTGCCTTTCGGGGCGCCTCGAACTGCTATAGTTTCCGCCCTCATGGAAGACATCGTCATCCTCGACGGAGCCCGCACGCCGATGGCCGAATACAACGGCTCCTTCGCCGAAGTCTCGGCAATCGACCTGGGCGTTCACGCCGCGAAGGCCGCGCTCTCCCGCTCCGCGACCGACCCCGCCGAGATCGACCATGTGATCTTCGGCAACGCCCTCCAGACCTCCGGCGACGCGATCTACGGCGCCCGGCACGTCGGCTTGAAGAGCGGCGTGCCCAGGGAGGTTCCCGCTCTGACCGTGAACCGCCTCTGCGGGTCGGGCTTCGAGTCGATCGTGCAGGCGGCGCACCGGATCCAGCTGGGAGAGGCGCAGACGGTGCTGGCCGGCGGAATGGAGAACATGTCGCAGGCCCCCCACGTCATTCGCGGGGCGCGCCGGGGCTTTCGCCTGGGGCAGGGGCAGCTCGAGGACTCGCTCATGGTCGCGCTTCTCGACTCCTACTCGGGGCTCTACATGGCCCAGACCTCCGACCGCGTGGCGGCCAAGTACGGCATCACGCGGGAGGAACAGGACCGGTACGCCCTGGAATCCCAGCGGCGGGCCGCCGCGGCCTGGGAATCGTGCCGCCTCTCGGAGGAGGTCGTGCCGGTCGAGGTCCGTGCGGGGCGCAAGACCGTGCGCGTCGAAAAGGACGACCACATGCGCCCGGACACGACGCTCGAGGGACTCGCCGCGCTGCCGCCCTCCTTCGGCGAAGGGGGACAGGTCACCGCGGGCAACGCCTCCGGGATCGTGGACGGCGCCGCCGCGGTCGTCGTCACCTCCGCCTCGCGCGCCCGCGCGAAAGGAGCGCGGCCTCTGGGCCGGCTGGTCGCCTCGGCGGTGGTGGGCTGCGATCCGGATCTGATGGGCATCGGGCCCGCGCCGGCGGCTCGGGCGGCGCTCGCGAAGGCGGGACTCGACGCCGGCCAGATCGACCTCTGGGAGATCAACGAGGCTTTCGCCGGGCAGATTCTCGGCGTCGTCAAGGAGCTCGGCCTCGACCAGGAGAGGCTGAACGTCAATGGCGGCGCCATTGCCCTGGGGCATCCTCTCGCCGCCACCGGCACGCGCTGCACGCTGACGCTCCTCAAGGAGCTGCGCCGCCGCGGGGCCCGCTACGGCCTGGCGGGCGCGTGCATCGGAGGCGGTCAGGGGATCGCCGTGGTCCTCGAATCTCTGTCGTAGGAGGAGGGCCGCTGAACTGGACCGAGCGGATCCTGGGCTTCCCGGTGCGCGCGGCCGCGGTGGCCTCCTTCCTGGAGGACCTGCGTGCGCACGGTTCCGCGGATCTGAACGCGGTCCTGACGACCCTGAACGACGGCTCGCTCATCCGCGAGAGCCTGGGCGCCTGGGTCGGTAACGGCTGGATCGTGATCGCGCCGAGCTCGAAGCTCCAGGCCCTGACGGGCCCCGCGTTCACCCGCGAGCTGACGCTCGAGCGTTTCTGCGGCGGGGGATCGGCGGCCGAGCCCGGGTCCGGCGGAACGCAAGAAGGATCGCGAAGCGAGGAGGAAGCGTCGAGCGATGAGAATCCATAAGGTCGGGGTGCTCGGGGCGGGACTGATGGGATCCGGGATCGCCGAGGTTTCGGCGCGGGCGGGCTACGACACGGTGGTGCGGGAGGTGTCCGACGAGCTCGCCGCCCGCGGAATGGCGCGGATCGAGGCCTCCTTCGCCAAGGCGGTCGAAAGGCAGAAGATGACGGCGGCCGACGGCGAGGCGGCCCGGCGGCGTCTGACCCCGTCCACGCGCCTCGAGGATCTGGCCGACTGCGACCTGCTCATCGAGGCGATCGTCGAGAACCTGGACCTCAAGAAGGAGACCTTCGGGCAGCTCGACCGGATCTGCAAGCCCGCGGCGATCTTCTGCTCCAACACCTCGTCGCTCACGATCACCGAGATGTCGGCGGCCACCAAGCGGCCCGACCGGTTCGCGGGCCTGCACTTCTTCAATCCCGTTCCGGTCATGAAGCTCGTCGAGGTCGTCCGGACGATCGCCACCTCGGAGGAGACCGCCGAGACGGTCTTCGCGTTTGCGCAGTCGCTCGGCAAGGAGCCGATCCGCGCGCACGACAACTCGGGCTTCATCGTCAATCGGCTGCTCGTCCCGTACCTGCTCGACGCGGTGCGGGCGCTCGAGGAGGGCGTCGGCACGAGGGAGGACATCGACCGGGGAATGGAGCTCGGTTGCGGGCATCCGATGGGGCCTCTCAAGCTGCTCGACTTCGTGGGCCTGGACACGACCTACGCCATCGCCGAGATCATGTTCGACGAGTACCGGGAGAAGCGTTTCGCCCCTCCGCCTCTCTTGAAGCGCATGGTTCTGGCGGGGCGCTACGGCCGCAAGTCCGGGCGCGGCTTCTACGAGTATGGAGGCAAGGCTTGAGCGATCACGTCCGCGTCGAAACCGAAGACGGCATCCGCACGGTCACGGTGGACCGCCCGGAGAAGCTGAACGCCCTGAACACCGAGGTCATGCAGTCTCTGGACGCCGCGTTCGCCGCGGCGGCCTCCGAGGCGTCGCTGCGCTGCCTCATCGTGACCGGTGCGGGGGAAAAGGCCTTCATCGCCGGAGCGGACATCGGCGAGCTCGCGAAGCTGACCCCGGTCGAAGGGCGCGAGCACGCCCGGCGCGGCCAGGCGGTGATCGGCCGGCTGGAGCAGTTCCCCTTCCCGACGATCGCCGCCATCAACGGCTACGCCTACGGCGGCGGACTCGAACTCGCCATGGCCTGCTCGCTGCGGGTCGCCTCCGAAAACGCGAAAATGGGCCTGCCCGAGACTTCTCTCGGGATCCTTCCCGGCTACGGAGGCACACAGCGTCTCGCTCGGCTGGTGGGCGCCTCTCGCGCCATGGAGCTGGTCCTGACCGCGGAGAAGGGCGTGACCGCCGCCGAGGCGCACCGCCTCGGACTGGTGAACCGCGTCGTCCCGGCGGGCCAGGCGCTGTCGGGCGCAAAGGAGCTTGCGCGAAAGATCGCCGCCAACGGGCCGACCGCCTGCCGCTACGCGATGGAGGCGATCCGGCGCGGGACGGAAATGGCGGCCGCCGAAGGGTTCGTCCTGGAGGCGACCCTCTTCGGTCTCTGCGCGGCCACCGAGGACATGAAGGAGGGGATGACCGCGTTCCTCGAGAAGCGGCCCGCACGCTTCACCGGACGCTGACGGCGCGATGGGGACCGACCTCGTCAGCGCTTGCATCTTCTGCGCGGGGTTTCTGCTCGGGATCGACCTGCCGCCGCGCGCCGGACTCGGCACCGAGATCGGCCTGTCCTATGCGACGCTGGCGCGGCGCTACCCCGTCGCGGGCGAGCCCGTCGACGACTCCGACGTCACGCCGAAGTTCGTCCTGATCGGTCTGGGAAACGCGCATCCCGCGGCGGGTGATCTGGGAGCGGGCACGCCCGTCTTCGAGTGGCGCGTCCGCGTTGCCTTCGGCCCGTCGCACGACGAGCAGGTGCGCGACGCCTCGCCGACCCAGGTCCGCGCCTCGGCCAACGGCACCGGCCGCTACGAGAACTTCTCGCTGCTCGGCCGGCTCCCGATCGGGGGGTCCGATTCCGTCGAGGCCTCGCTCGACCGGCGCAGCCACAAGGCGACGGACGTCATCAACATCGGAGGAGGGGAGCACGCCTTCAGCGAGGAGCGCACGCTCTCCGCCGAGCGGGGAGACGGCGCGATCGGCTGGCGCCACCGGTTCCGCGACGCGGAGGTCGCGGCCGCCGTCCGCTACGTGAAGCTGACGGGGTTCAACGCGACCGCCAATGCGTACGACAGCTCGTCGGGCGGCCTGTGGGGCGGAAACGTGGAGGCGAGGCTTCGCCGCGGAAGGTGGAGCCTCCTCGCGCACTACGAGCGGCTCTCGGGCTCGATCGACGTGCTCGAGGAGAGCTTTCCCGACTTCCACCCGCGGCACCCCCCGGGAGACTCGGTTCTGGAGGCCGCGCGCCTGGGCCTGGGCTACTCCTGGCCTCGCACCGAGCTGTGGGCGACCGCGGCCTACGACCGGTCCCGGCTTCCCTTCGTCGCGCTGGCCGTGCTCGGGACCGAGACGCTCGGGTTCGACGGGGGCTTCCACCCCGAGTCCCGGACGCGGCAGTTCTTCGGCGATCTCTCCGTGCGCCGCGCCTTCACGGAGTCGATTCGCGCGCGCCTGACCATCCGGATGGCCACGGGCGACGAAACGGTCGCGCTGACCGACTCGGCCGGCGTCCTCCCGAGCAGGAGCCTGGACGTCCAGCGCCGCGGCCGGTTCGGAGGAGGCCTCTCCGGAACGATCGGGTGGCCCGAGCTCACCTTCTTCCTGGGCGCGGACTTCTCGATCGGCGGCGGGCGCTGACGGGGCCTCCCGGTTGAAGTCCCGCGCCGGCGAGGCTACACTGCCCGGCAGGAGAGCGAGAACGGTGCATCCTGCGGAATCCGATCTGATCTACGACTGGAACCGGGCGGGCGGAGCCGTCTTTCCCGCCCGGGGGAAGGTCGAGCTCGACGACGAGACGCTGCGGGACGGCCTGCAGTCCCCGTCCGTGCGCAGCCCCTCGATCGAGAACAAGCTTGCGATCCTCCGCCTGATGGAGTCGCTCGGCATCGACTCGGCGGACATCGGGCTGCCCGGCGCCGGCCCCCATGTCGTCGAGGCCGTCGAGCGCCTGGCGCGGGAGATCGTCGGGTCGCGGATGAAGATCCGGCCCAACTGCGCCGCGCGGACCGTGTCCGCCGACATCCTGCCGATCGTCCAGATTTCCCAGCGCGTCGGGATCCCGATCGAGGTGGCCTGCTTCATCGGTTCCTCGCCCATCCGCCAGTACGCGGAGGACTGGGATCTGGAGCGCATGCTCCGGCTCACCGAGGACGCCGTGTCGCTGGCGGTGCGCGAAGGGCTCCCCGTCATGTACGTCACCGAAGACACGACCCGCGCCCACCCGGATCACATCCGGCGGCTCTACACGACGGCGATCCGCGCCGGCGCGGCCCGCGTCTGCGTCTGCGACACGGTCGGGCACGCGACGCCCAACGGTGTCCGCAACGTGATCCGCTTCGTCTCGGGCGTGGTGGAAGAGGCGAACCCCTCGGTCAAGATCGACTGGCACGGGCACCAGGACCGCGGCCTCGGCGTGACCAACGCGCTCTGGGCCCTGGAGGCCGGGGCGCACCGGGTGCACGCCTGCGGGCTCGGCATCGGCGAGCGCGTGGGCAACACGCCGATGGACCAGCTGCTCGTGAACCTGCAGCTGCTCGGCTGGATCGATCGGGACCTGACGAAGCTCAATGAGTACTGCTCCCGGGTCTCGGAGGCCACGGGCGTGCGGATTCCCGACAACTATCCGATCGTCGGGCGCGACGCCTTCCGAACGGGGACCGGCGTGCACGCGGCCGCGATCATCAAGGCGCGCAAGAAGGGCGACGACTGGCTGGCCGACCGGGTCTATTCGGGCGTGCCGGCGGCGATGATCGGACGAAAGCAGACGATCGAAGTGGGGCCCATGAGCGGGGTCTCCAACGTGCAGTGCTGGCTCGAGTCGCACGGCATCGAGGCGCGACCCGAGCTGGTGGACGCCGTCTTCCGCCGCGCCAAGCAGAGTGACCAGATCCTCACGGACGAAGAGATCCAGAGCGTCGTGGCAGGGTTCGCGCCGGCCGAAGCCGCTCGCTGACGCGGGGGCCGCGAGGGCGGGAAACACCGCGCCGCCGGAAGGCGACCGCCGAGCTCCCTCCCCGGGCGATCTTCCGGCCACGAGGGCCGGTCGGAGCGGGGGAGGGGGCCAGGGCGATTTCCTTGATCGCGAGCTTCCGACCTATCTCGATCATCTGGCCGTCGAGCGCGGGCTCTCCCCGGCCAGCGTCTCCTCCTACGCAAGCGACCTCGCGCACTACGGCCGATGGCTCGGACGCCAGGGTCTTTCTTCGCGGCTGTCCCCGAGGGATCTCGGCCGGTACCTGCGCGACCAGCGCAACCGGGGAATCTCTTCCCGCTCCGCGGCCCGATCGTTGTCGGCCCTGCGCGGCTTCTACGCCTTCGCCGCGGCGCACCTGGGGCATCGCGACGATCCGACGGCGCATCTTCAGAGCCCGCGGCCGGGGCTTTCCCTGCCCAGGGCTCTGACCGAAGCGGAGGTCGAGGCGCTGCTCTCGGCCCCCGACGTCTCGGACGCGCTCGGCCTGCGGGACCGGGCGATGCTCGAGCTGCTGTACGCGTCGGGTCTTCGGGTCTCGGAGATCGCGCGCCTGCCGCGCGAGCGCGTGGATCTCGAGGCGCGGATCCTGCGCGTCACCGGCAAGGGCGGCAAGGAGCGGCTCGTGCCCTTCGGAAGATCGGCGGCCTCGTGGCTTGCCCGCTACCTGGAGCGCGTGCGGCCGGCGCTCGATCGGCGCGGAGCCCCCGCCCTCTTCCTCTCGACGCGAGGCGCCGCGATGACGCGCCAGCGCCTGTGGCAGTTGATCGAAGGCTACGGCCGCAAGGCCCGGCTGCGGGGCAGGCTGACGCCGCACGGCCTGCGGCATTCCTTCGCCACGCATCTGCTCGAGCACGGGGCGGACCTGAGGGCCCTGCAGATGATGCTCGGGCACGCGGACATCTCGACGACGCAGATCTACACGCAGGTCTCGCGGGGGAGGCTGCGCGGCGTCTACGACCGCTATCACCCCCGGGCCGGCCGGGCCGGCCGTGGCAAGACGGGCGCCGGATCCGTAAACTAGGCGGGATGCGACGAGTCCTTCTGGCCGGAGGCTTCCTTTGCGCCATGGCGCTCGCCGCCCCGGCCGGCGCGGCGCTGATCCTCTTCCAGGAGGGCCGGGTGGTCAAGGCCGCGGGGTATCGCGTCGTGGGCGAGCAGCTCGAGATCGAGCTTTCCGGAGGCGGCAGCTACCGGGTGGCTCTGGATCGCGTCGATCGGATCCTGGACGACGAGGTGGAGGTGGCCGAATCCTCCGCCCTCCCGCAGCCCGGGGAAGGGCCGGGCGTCCTCTACGACCTCTCCTACCGCAGCCCCCGCAAGCCACTCTTCGGAACGCCCTACGACGCCATCATCGATTCCGAGGCGCGGCGCTACGACGTGGATGCCTCGCTCGTCTCGGCCGTCATCCGCGCGGAGTCCAACTACGAGCCTCGCAGCGTCTCGCGCAAGGGCGCCCGCGGATTGATGCAGCTGATGCCCTCGACGGCCCGGCGCCTGGGCGTGCGCCGACCCTTCGATCCGCGCGCCAACGTGAGCGGAGGCGTGCGTTACCTGCGGGAGCTCGTCGAGAGGTTCGCCGGGCGGCCCGAGCTGGTTCTGGCGGCCTACAACGCCGGCGAAAACGCCGTCGAGGCGTACGGCGGCGTCCCCCCCTACCGGGAGACGACCGATTACGTGAAGCGGATTCTCTCCTGGTGGAAACCGGCCGAGGCGACCTCCGCGGACCCGGCGGCCTCCTCGCGCTCCGGCGCCCTGCCGGCCTCCCGCTAGCGGCCGTCTTCCGGCGCGGCCTGCACCGAGGCGACATGGATGGTGTCGCCCGAGGCGCGGCCGCGCAGGAGAACCGTCCGTCCGGCGAACGGCGCGACCTTGCCCGCGTCGTCGAGCTGGTAAAAGTGCCGCGAGCGGGCGTCGATGAACCCGAATGGAGTCCCCCTGGCGACGCATTTCTCGGTGCACTCGCGGGCATTGGCGCCCATGCCCCCCTTGCGAATCATGGGCCGGTGGTCCGCTCCGCACTCGGCGTCGGTGATCGTTCCAAGGAAGGCCGACAGCCTGCCCGAGGGCGCGGCCTTTGCCGCGGCCCGCGCAGCGGTTCCCATTCTCCGCGCCGCTGTGGTCGCCGCGGCAAGCCTCGCCGCGAGGTTCTCGATCGCGCGGCGCGCGGCGTCGAGATCGCCGGCCGCGACCGCCTCTCGAATCGCCGGAAGGGTCTCGGCGGCGTAGGAGGGCAGGGGCGCGAAGACCAGATGGCGGAACCACGGCCGGCCGGGAATTCCTTGCGGGTCGAGCAGAGCGCGCTCGAGAGACAGCAGCCAGTCGTTGGCGGCGGAGGATTCGGCGGGGTGGCCGTTGCCGGCGCGGATCTTCTCCAGCACCGCCGCATCCGCGGCCCCCGCGGCCTGGCTCCAGCGGCGGGCCTCCTGCGCGAGCCGGGCGAGCTCCCCCGATAGCCGCGCGGCGCGGCCGTCGCCCGAGAGCTCCCCGGCGTAGCGGGCGATCTCGATGCCGTAGGCCGCCGCGTCGAAGGGGAGGACGTCGGCGTTGGCGAAGCGCAGGGCGAGCACGCCGGCGTAGCGCGCCATGGCGGCGTGGTACCGGAAGCCCGGGTCTCCGGCCGCGGCCATCCAGGCGTAGTCGTCGTAGACGGAGTGGTACACGCCGTAGGGCCCGTCGAAAACGAGATCGGCCGACGGGATGCCGAGACGGTTGAAGAAGACCGTGTAGTCCGAGCCGCTCCCGAGAATCGCGATCGGAAGCTCGTCCCGGGTCGCGCCGGTCGCGTAGCTTCGGATGTTCGTCTTGCCGGCGTTCTCGCGCCAGGTGTCCGCGACGGACTTGCCGGGGGAGCCCGGGTCGGCGACGTCCCGCGCGGCCTCGCGGACCGCGGCGAAGAGCAGGGGGGAGGCGGAGGCGGAAAAGTTCGGACCCGAGGCTGCCGCGTCCACGTTGATGCACACGACACCGTCTCGCGCGAGGCCCTCCTCGTTCTGCTCGCCCCACTCCGTCGAGCCGGTCAGCGTGTACTCCTCGGCATCCCAGTTTCCGAACACGATCGTTCGGCGCGGCCGCAGCCCCTGCTTGGCCAGGGCGCCGAGTGCCCGCGCAAGCGAGATCATCGCCGCCGTTCCCGAGGAGGGGTCGACCGCGCCGTAGACCCAGGCGTCGTGGTGGTTGGAGAGAAGGACCTGGCGCTGCGGCTCGTCGGTTCCGCGCAGCACGCCGATCACGTTGCGGATGGTGCGGCGTTCGCGGGTGTTCTCGATCGTCAGGTGCAGGCGCGCGGGCCCCGGTCCCACCCGGTAGGTGTCCGCGATGGCCAGGCCCTGCCATCCGGCGGGAACGGCGGGCCCCTTCAGGCGCTTCAGGATCTCCGCGGCGTCGCGCGCCGACAGGGGCATCATCGGGATCTTCGGCAGGATCGCCGCCTCGGCCTCGGGAATTCGCCGCGCGCCCGGGGACGAGGCCCATCCCGGCGTCAGGGGGTCTCCGGGCACGAGGAAGTCGTAGACGTTCGCGCCGCGCTGGAAGTGCGAGACCGGCCCCCAGGGCCCCGGCGGGTACACCTCGCCCTTGAACCACCCGTCGTCAATGGGATCGGAATACACGAGGACGGCGGCGACACCGCGCTTTTCCGCCTCGAGGGACTTTCCGCCCCGGTAGCCGCCGAAGTAGCGGGCGAGGACGATCCTGCCGCGCACGTCGATTCCCATTGCGGCGAGCCGGTCGTAGTCCTCGGCGGCGCCGTGGTTGGCGTAGACGACCTCGGCCGTCAGGTCCGCCGACGGGGCATAGGCGTTCCAGGGAAGAAGCGTCGGGGCGATCGCGGTGTCCGGGTCGGAGGCGATCGGCTCCTCCGGACGAGCCAGGACGACGCCGGGTTCGCCGGCGACCTCGAGCCGCGCCGTTTTTGGGTAGGAGAGGAGCACGTCGTACTCGGGGGTCGAGACCTCGAGGCCCGCCTTGCGGAACTCCTCGGCGATGAGCCGCGCGACGCGCTCGTTGCCGGAGGTTCCAGCCAGGTGCGGCTCCCGGGTGAGCTCGCGAAGCAGGGCGTCGCACTCGGCGGGCTGAGGCAGCTCCATCAGCCGGCGCTCGTATTCGCGTTGCCAGTCGGCGCGCTCGGGCGTAAACCCTCGCAGATTCGAGGGGGGCGGCGAAGCCTCGCGGGGAACGAGCCACAGGAGCAGGAGGAGCCCGAGTCCGGTCATTCGATCCTCCGAGGCCACGCGCGGCGGCGCATCCAGAAGTAGACCGGCACGCCGAGAAGAAGGATGCCGAGTCCGGTCAGCGTCTCGAGGGGCTGCTCCCGGACGGTGTTGGCGGCGAGCAGGCAGGACGTCGCGACGAAGACCGCGGGAACGACCGGGTATCCCCAGCAGCGGTACGGGCGGGCAGCCTGCGGCCGCGTGCGCCGGAAGACGAAGAGGGAGAGCCCGGTGGCCATGTACGCGAGGATGACGGCGAACGTCGCGTAAGTGTAGAGCTGGTCGTAGCGCCCCGACAGGCAAAGGAGCGACATCCAGACCGCCTGCACCACGAGGGCGAAGGAAGGGGTCCGGAAACGGGGGTGCGCGCGGCCGAAGGGCTTCGGGAAGAGGCCGTCGCGCGAGAGGGCGAAGACGATGCGAGGTCCGGGCACGATGCCGGCCGAAACGCACCCGAAGGCCGCGGCGGTGATCGCCAGGGCGATCGCGAGGGTCGAGCCGCCGCCGAAGAGACGCGACGACGCGACGGCGGCGGGCTGGGGCGTCTTCGCCAGCTCGGCCACGGAGATGGCCTTGAGGAACACGGCGTTGGCGCCGACGTAGAGGAGCATGACGAGGGCGGTCCCGAGAAGGAGCGCGATCGGGAGGTTGCGCTCGGGGCGAGCCACCTCGCCGGCGACGGCGGCGATCTCGTTCCAGCCGTAGTAGCACCAGAAGACGGCGACCATCGCGGTTCCGAATGCGGCGGCCGTCACGGGTCCCGGGGCCGCGGCGGCCGGCGCGGAGGGCGCGCGCGCGATGGCGCCGCCGACCATCAGGCCGGCCAGCGCCAGGACGATGAGGAGAGTGAAGACGCCCTGGATCCGGGAGCCTTCGCGCACGCCGACGTAGTGCGTCGCCGAGAGGAGAAGCGTGGCCGCCACGGCGACCAGCTGCCCGGCCGAGATCGGGATCCCGGCGACGTGCGCCACGACGCGTCCGGTGCCCAGAGCCGGAAAGAAGACGGACAGGTACTCGGCGAAACCGACGGAGACGGCCGCGCCCGCGCCGGCCAGGATCACGAAGTAGGCCACCCACGCGTACAGAAACGCCGGCATCGCGCCGAAGGCCTCGCGGATGTAGAGATACATGCCACCCGGCTCGGGCATCATCGCGCCGAGCTCCGCGTAGACGAATCCGCCGGCGACCGAGAGGAGGCCGCCGGCGATCCACGCGGCGAGGATCCAACCCGGCGATGGGATCGCCCGCGCGATCGCGGAGGGCGTCAGAAAGATCCCGCCTCCGAGAACGAGGCCCAGCACGAGCAGCGTCGTGTCCCAGAGGTTCAACCCGCGGCGCAGCTCGCCCGCGGGGACGGGAGCGGAGAAGCTCACGCGGCGGCGGGCAAGCTCAGGATCCTTCGGGCCTGATCGACCGATGCCGGCTCCCGCCCGACGTCGCGCGCGATGCGGACCACACGCTCGACGAAGCGGGCGTTGGAGTCGGCGAGCACTCCCTTGCGATAGAAGATGTTGTCCTCGAAGCCCACCCGCACGTGGCCTCCCATCGCCAGGGCCATCGTGGCCATCGCCGTCTGGCGGCGCCCGATCCCGGCGACCGTCCACGTGCACCCGGAAGGGATCGACCGCGCGAAGTGGAGGAGGTTCTCCGGAGTGGCCGCCGCGGAGCCGGGGACGCCGAGCACGAAGTCGAAGTGGAGCGGCGGGGCGAGCAGTCCCCTGCCGACGAGCGCATCCGCCGTCGCGAGCATGCCGTCGTCGAAGATCTCGAGCTCGGGCGTGATGCCGAACTTGCGGATTCGATCGAGGATCGTGCGGATCGTCGGCAGCGCGTTCTCGAAGACCTCGTCGCCGAAGTTGCAGGTCCCGAGCGTCAGGGTCGCCATCTCGGGTCCGAGCTCCAGGGCCTCGATCCGCTCCTCGACGCTCATCCCCACGGCGCCGCCCGTCGAGAATTGCTGGAGAATCGGGCAGCGCGCGCGGATCGCCTGCGAGTACGCCCGGAAGGTCTCGAGGTCCTGGGTGGGCCTGCCGTCGGGCTTGCGGCCGTGAATGTGCCCGATCGACGCGCCGGCCTCGTGCGCGCGGCGGTACTCCTCGCCGACCTCGTCGGGCAGGAGCGGAAGGTTCGGCTGCTGCGCGCGCGAAACCTCGGCGCCCACGCCGGCCACGGTGATCACGACCTCGTCGCTCATTGGTGGCGGCGCTGTCGCTCGAGCGGCACGACACAGGTCCCGGTGGCACGCGCCACGACGACCGGCGGATCGAGCCGCGTCGCGGACGAGGCGGCGGCGCCCCCCGGAGTGATCACCTTTCTCGCTTCGAAGCGCATCTCGCGCGAGGTCCGGCCGGCGCGCAGGAGCTCGGCCTCGACCTCGAGGTAATCGCCGGAGAGGACCGGCGCCAGGAACTCGACCGATGAGTACGCGCGAAGGAGCCCCTCGTCCCCGTCGTGCCGAACCAGCAGCTCCGTCGCCGCGTCGCCGAAGAGCTTCAGCACGTAAGCGCCGTCCACCAGGCCGCCTCCGTAGTGGGCCTGCTCGGCCCCCACGCGCAGTCGAAGCAGGACGGTCTCTCCGATCACTTCGATTCCTTCTGCCCGCGGCGCCGGGAAATCTCGTCATAGAGGAACGCCGCCACGCGGCCCGGGGTGGTTCCGGGCCCGAAGCCGGCGTCGTAGCCGAGCTCCTTGGCGAGCGCATGGTCGAGGCGGGCGCCGCCGGCCACCAGAACGACGCGGTCCCGCAGGCCCTCGGCCTCCAGCATGTCCACCAGGTCCGTCAGGTGCCGGATGTGAATCTCGTTCTGCGTGACGGTCGCGGAGACGAGGATGGCGTCGGCCTTCGCCTCCCGGGCGAGCCGCACCAGCCGGGCGACGGGGACTTGAGCGCCGAGGTTGCGCGCGTCCAGTCCCGCGTACCGCTCGAGGCCGTAGTCGCCGGCGAACCCCTTGGGGTTGAAGATCGCGTCGATGCCGACGGTGTGGGCGTCCGATTCCAGGGCGCAGCCCAGCACGACCAGCCGGCGGCCGAAGCCCTCCGCGATCCGGGCGTCGATCTGCTCGCGGGAAAGTTCCGGGGCGGCGGCCTCCTCGGCCGAGATGGCCGTGGCGTCCACCTCGTGGACCGCCTTGCCGTAGACGACGAAGAACGTGAACTCCGGCGCGACCGCCTCGGCCAGCGTCACGTAGGGGTCCCGGATCCCCATCTTTCCGGCGTAGCGCCGGGCGGCCTCGACGGCGACTCCGCCGCGGGGAAGCGGAAGCGTGAAGGAAACCTGCACGACGCCGTCGTTCCACTTGTCGCCGTAGGGGCGCACGCGCGTGCGGTCCCGCGCCGGCGCGCTCACGGAGGCGCTCCCGCGGGCTGGCGGTCCCAGGCTTCGCGGAAAGGATTGGAGTACTCGGGATGGCGGCGGATGACTCCCTCGCGGCCCCGGCCGCCGTCCCGGGGACGGCGCGTGTCGGCGAAGACCCCCGCCGCCAGCGCCTCGAAGAGGCCGACTTCGTCGACGCGGCGCAGCAGCCGCTCGGCCCCCTCCAGCACTTCCCTGGCGCGCTTCGCGATGCGCCCGTCGGCCCGGAATTCGAGCTCCTCCTCCAGGTGCCGCGCGTTGCCGCGAATCGTCTTCGCCTGGTCGATCGACAGCCAGCGGTCCGAGAGCAGGGGAGTGTGCAGCGCCTCGGTCAGCATGCCGAGCAGGTGAATCGACTGCCCCGTCGCGACCGACGTCAGGACGAAGAGCGCGTTCTGCTGGTATCCGCGAAACACGTTGCCCGTCATGTGCTTGGTCGGCGGCATGTACTTCAGTGGCGAGTCCGGGAAGATCTCGCGCGCGGCCCGGGCCTGCGCGATCTCGTAGAGCAGGCCGTCCTCGAGGGTCGGGTCGATCTCGAAGGCGTGGCCGAGCCCGATCTGCCAGGGCTCGAGCCCCGCGTCCAGGGCGAGGCGCTCGTTGATGAACTGCGAGGCGAGAACGGCCGGAGCCTGCTCCACGGCGTCGGCCGTCGTCAGGTAATTGTCCTCGCCGGTGTTGATCACCACACCCGCTGCGGCGTTGATCCGCCGCGAGAAGTTCTGGTCGATCAGGGTCCGGAAGGGATTGATGTCGCGAAAGATGATGCCGTAGAGGGCGTCGTTCAACATCATATCGAGGCGCTCGAGCGCCCCCATCGCGGCGATTTCCGGCATGCAGAGACCGGAGCAGTAGTTGACCAGGCGGACATACCGGCCGATCTCGGGCTCGAGCCGGTCGAGCGCCGCGCGCATCAGGCGGAAGTTCTCCTGCGTCGCGAAGGTCCCGCCGAAGCCGCTCGTCGTGGCGCCGTACGGGACGTGATCGAGCAGCGACTGGGCGGTCGAGCGGATGACGGCGATGCACTGGGCGCCCGCGCGCGCCGCGGCCTCCGCCTGCACGATGTCTTCGTGGATGTTCCCGGTCGCGACGATGGCATAGAGAAGCGGCAGCTCGTCCGGCGGGTGGCCGGCCAGGCGCCGCTCCCGGTCGAGCCGGTTTCCCTGGATGCGCGACAGGGCCCTCTCGACGAGCGGAGCGAGCGCCTCCCGCCACCGCGGGTGCTCGGCGAGGGCGCGGGCCTCGGCTGCGGTGGAGAGGCGGCGCGCCGCGTCGCCAGCGTCGCCCGCTCCGGAGGCGAGCGCGCTTCCCATCCAGACGGCCGCGCCGCGGGCGAGCCTGCCGGCCTCGGAAAGCGATTCGACGACGCGGTTGGGGATCGGGACGTCGTGGTCGTCGACGCCGTCCACGCCGAGGAGCCGCAAGACGGCGCGCTCCGTCGAGACCGTCGTGAACGGCTCCGTCTCGTTCCGGACGCCGTCGGCGACGCGGCTTGCCGCCGCGCGGCAGCGGTCGATCCGCTCGGCGGAAAGATCGAGCTTGCCGTTCATGAACGCGGGGAGTATAGCCGGGGCCGGCGCGCCGCGAACTCCGCGGCGGGAACCGGCGGGCCCTCGGAAATAGGCTCGCGCGCCGGCGGGTTGGCGTACGCTGAGGCCGGCCGAGTTGTCGACGGAGGACGGGGACCGCAGGGGGTTGGCGACGCGATCCTGGCGCGTCGCCTCCGCCGCGTGTCTCGCCTCGCTTCTGCTCCTCGAGGGTCGAGGCTCCGCCGAAGAACTCGAGGGATGCTCCGGCGTCGACGCCGTCGCGAGCTCGCCCCGGGAATCTCCCGGCGCGGAGCCGAAGGCCTCGGTCCCGAAGATCGTCGGCGGCGCCCTCTGGAGCGAGATCAAGCGCTACGGCTCCGACACCGCGGCGCTGGTCGTGGCCCCCTTCCATTGGGACGCCGCGGATGGCTGGAAGGCCGCGGGTTCGGCGGCCCTGATCGGCGGCGCCTTTGCTTCGGACCGAGCCGTCTACGACGCCTTCGCGCGGAATCGCTCGGACTTCACCGACCGCGTCTCGAGCGCGACGACGTGGTTCGGCGGCGGCGGAGGTTTCGCGGTGGCGGCCGGACTCCTCGGAGCGGGTCTCGCCCTGGAAAACCCGGAAGTGCGCGACATGGGCCGGGATGCGCTGGAGACCGCGATCATCGCGGGGCTCTTCACCAACGTCGTGATCAAGCCCACGGCCGGACGCTGGCGCCCGAGGGAATCGGACGGCGAGACCAAGTTCGATCCCTTCTCGGGGCACACCTCCTTCACCTCGGGGCACGCCACGCAGGCCTTTGCCGTCGCGTCGGTCATCGCGATGCGCTCGCCCGGCTGGATCCTCCCCACGATCGCCTACGGTCTTGCGACGGTCGTGGCCTGCGACCGCATCAACGACCGGGCGCACTTCGCGAGCGACGTCGTGACGGCCGCCCTTTTCGCCACGGCGACGGGGCGCTTCATCGTGAACCGGCACCGCCCGATGTCGACCCACGACGCCAAGGCGCCCCCCGTTGCCTTCGAGGTTCTGCCGATCCGGGACGGCGTTGCCCTCGGGGCGCGCTGGTGAGCGGCGCGCTCAGCGGCTCGGGACGTCTCGCCGCAGGTTCGCCTGAACGTCGAAAAGCGAGATTTCCGGAAAGGCCAGGGCGAGCGCATCGAAGAACTTCGCGGCGGGCAGGGGCGGCCGGCCCGGCGCCGAAGGGTTCGCCGTCACGGCGAGGAGCCTCGCCGGATGCTCGACGCCGACGACCACGTCGCGGTTCCCGAGCCGCCGCATTTCCTCCGACGAAAGGAAGATCGACGCGAAATCGCGGGCGACGAGCGCCTGGCCGGGCTCCGGCGGCCTCTCGTGCAGCAGCTCGTCGGTCAGCGCCCCGTCGAAGGCACGCCGCGTCCGCCCCGCGGGCGGCGGTGCGAGCCCGATGAGCCCGACCGCGAACCGGGCCCGGTCGAGCACGCTCTCGAGGCTCGACCCCGCGGACATCCCGACCGCCAGCACGATGCCGTCGGCCACGCGGGCCGAGGCGAACGCTCGCCGCCCGAAGGCGCCATCGAGGAGCACGATCCGGGCCCCTTGCGCCTCGAGCGCGGCAGCCGCCTGGGCCGTCTGCGCCGCGGTCGAGGGGCCCATGACCTCGAGCTCGCCCGGCGCCTCGACGCGGGCGACGACGACCGGGCCGAAGCGGGTCGGGTGGGGCAGACGGGCGAGAAGCGCGAAGGGAAATGTCGCGCAGGAGAGGGTGCTCTCGGCCGACGCAACGAGCTGTCCCGGCCAGAGACGGAAACGGGGCTTGGGCTCGCCGGTCAGCGCATCGAAGTCCTCGCCGTCCCGACCGGCGGACGTCGCGCCCGCAGCAACGCCCATCGCGTGCAGCACCGCGAGGGTGGAGACCAGCGCGGTCGTTTTCCCG
>JBLMXY010000223.1:0-13018 GCA_050257975.1 Acidobacteriota bacterium | reverse complement strand
TATTCACGAACGACTCCGGCCGCCGCTCCGATCCCGGGGGCGCGGGGGGCGCCGTGCGCCCCCTGCTCACAAGAGCCCGCCGGGGCGGCGTCAGCGCTCCTCGCCGATGCGCATCGGCATCGCCGTCGTCGCGCTTCCTCGCATCGGGCCCCGCGGCGCTCGTCACGCCGTCGGACACCCCCTTTCAGCAACCTGCTAGAGGATTCGCTGCTGGAAGGCGAAGGCGACGGCTTCGGTCTTGGAGTGGACCTCGAGCTTTTCGAGGACGTTCTGGATGTGGTTTCGGGCGGTCAGGGTGGAGATGTGCAGACGCTCAGCGATCTCGGGCGTCGAGCGCCCCGCGGCGAGCATGGCGAGGACCTCGACCTCTCGGGCCGTGAGCTGGCGAACCCTCGCATCGGGCGATTCCCGCGCCGCCGCGAGAGGGGATTGAGGCGGACGCTCCGGCGTCGGGTCCGCGGCCGTGCGCGCCGCGCCGTGCTCGCCGGGCTTGAGGATGTGGGCGAGGACGAAGTGATCCGGCGGCCGAATGGTCAGGTGCAGGATGCTGACGTCCACCGTGACCACGTGGCCGTCCTTGGCCCGCAGACCGAGGCCGAAGTGCCGCACCGTCTCGTCGCGAGCCGCAATCTCCGTCACCGGGCAGTGCTCGGAGCAGTACCGGTTGCCGAACACGTCGCAGCCGGAAAGGGCGCGCGAGCACGAGAGACCGACCATCTCCTCGGCCGAGTAGCCGAGCAGACTCTGGCAGCTCGGATTCCAGAAGATGATGCGCAGGCGCCGATCGGTCGCGAAGACCGGATCGGGCGACCGCGCCAGGGCCTGGAACAGCTCGGCGGTTTCCAGTGGCGCCGGGCTCGGGCCGCCCAGCAAGACCGGGGGTCTAAAGTTCGCGACCGCAGAGTCCTTCTTCAAGAGATTCGGGCGGCAATTCGACTCGCCGGAACTCCACAACGATAGCACGCGCCGCGCGGTCAGAGGGCCGGAATCCGTCCCGCGCTCTTGGTGCCACCGAGAATCCGCACGTGCGCGGTCCCGATGGCCGTTGAGGGTTGGTATCTTCGCGTTTTCAAGGAGGTTGCCATGAAGCGCAAGAGCTTCAAGATCGCGGCTACGGCTACTGTCGCCCTGCTCGCATTTGCCGGAATTCGGGTCCTCGAGGCGCGTCAGGCCCCGTCCGTGAAGCGAAACATCCTTCTGAAGCAGGACATGACTATCCCCGGCCGGGAGGCCATCATGGCTCTGGTCGAGCTGCCTCCGGGCTCCGCCGAAGGCAAGCACTCTCACTCGGCGGAGCTCTACGGCTACGTCCTCGAGGGCACGCCTACTCTCGAGATCGAGGGCAAGCCGACGACGACTCTCAAGGCGGGCGATGCGTTCTTCATTGCTCCCGGGCAGATCCACGAGGGCTCGAACAAGGGAAGCGCGATGGTGAAACTCGTGGCCGTGTTCGTCGCCGAGAAGGGCAAGCCGCTGACGACGCAGGCTCCGTAGCCGGCTCCGGCCACTTTCGGAAGCGCCGGCGCGGTCGAGCGCCGATTCGCCCCGGTATCGCTCCGCCGCCGGTCACCGAATGCCGAGCATCGGCAACGGAATCGCGTTTGCGGCCGCGGCATACCCGGCGTCGTTCGGGTGCAGGTGGTCCCCGCTGTCGTAGGCGGGAAGAAGCCGGGTGGCGTGATCCGGGTCGCGCAGGAGGCGGTCGAGGTCGACCACGCCGTCAAAGTCGCGACTGCTCCGCATCCATTCATTGAACTCTCGTCGCACGGCTTCCTTTTCCGGCGTGTAGTAACCAGGAGCCGTCGCCGCATTCTCGAACGGCGCGATCGTCGTTGCGATGACGCGGAGGCCGCGCCGACGGGCGCTCGCGACGAGCGAACGGTAGCCGCGGATCAGATCCGCGGCCGTGACGGACTCGGCCGCGGGGGCGAGCGCCCCCGGGAACCCGAGGTCGTTCACCCCGAAGCGCAGGAGCACGACCCTGACGCCCGGCTGTCCGAGCGCATCCCGCTCGAAACGTTTGAGGCCGGACTCACCCAGGGCGTCGCCAAACGGACTGGGCGGTTCCCGGGGGCTGTCTCGGAGCAACCGATTGCCGATGAGTCCCTCGTTCAGGACGGCAAACCGCCGGCCCCTCGCATCCCGCTGCAGCCGCTCGGCAAGGAAGTCGCCGAGTCGATGGTTGGCGTCCGCCGTCGAGCCGTCACCGTCGAACCAGGAGTCGCCGAAGGCGACGATTGCGGCTCCGCCAGGGGGCGGGTCCACATCGACGCCCGTCAGGAACGGCCAGGAACCGATCTTCTTTGCCGCCACGAACTTCGCGAGGCCCGTCGAGTCGCCCGTCTCGGGCGACACGTAGCTCGCCTGCAGCGCAAGCAAGTGATCGGTCGTCGCCGGCGTCTCGTCGGGAAGATAGAGGCTGACCGCGAGATCCGAGAGCGCGGGAACTGCCAGTTGCACCGCGTCGCTGGCGATCGTCGTCCCCTTCGGGACGGTCACGGTCGATTTTCCGCCGAACGTCAGGATCCGGTCGGACGTCGGGTCGACATCCGGGCCGGCCGTTCGCCGCGCGACATGCGCACTCCCGAAGATCAGAGGTCGGTCGCCGTAGGTGTTCGAGAGCCGGATCCGGAGCCTCGTTGCTCCGATGCTCGTGTGGACGATGAGCCGGAGGGTTTGATTTCGGAAGGTCTTGAGACTGCCGGGCAGGAATGACTGCGGCGCCGTCGCCCAGGTCCCGATCCACCGGGCGCCGGTTGCCGGCGCTCCGACGCCCGCGAATGCGATCCGAGCGACGACGGCCAGAAGAAGCAGCCGCGGCGCCACGATTCGGGCCGGAGGACCCGACTCTTGCTCGCTAGTCAAGGGTGGACGGCCTCATGACGACCTCCGCGGGCTCCCTCAGATTACCGCCCGCGGGCGGTCGTGGGCTTCGCCGCCGAAGCAGACCTCTCTCCTCGTGGAACATGAAGGACTCCTCCCGCACGCAGGCGATGAGCGCCGCTCGCGGCAGCTACCCCTGTCGAGTGCCTACAGGAGCGACGGGCCTCCGCGGAGAAGGTTCTGGGCTCTGGCAGGTTGCTGAAAAAGGGTGCGGGATGGCGTGACGAGCGCGCCGCCGTAACCCGAAGGGTGGCCGGCACTTTGCCGGAGCCCGCAGCAAAGAAAGCGTGCACCGATTGGCGATGTCCTCGAATGGGCGCCGGATGCAAAGGGCCGGACACGACGCCCGCATCCCTTTTTCAGCAGCCTGCTAGGAGCGCCGGTGGCGAGAGCGGCAGGAATCGAGGCACCGGACCGCGGTGACCTTCCAGCCGTGGGGATCGCGCTCGCTCGCCAGAACGGTCCACACCGACCGGCCTCCGGTCGGCTCGGGGAGGACGAGGCGGTCGGAGGGCTCGTACTTTTCATGAACGACGAGGGAGAGGACCTCGTGGTCGGCGGTCTTGTGGACTTTCACTTCGTCCCCCGGGGAAGAGCCTCGATCCTCATTCCATCATTCTCGTCCGCGCGCGGGCACTCCGGCCCGCGGCCGTTTGCCGGCGGCTACCGGCGTTTCGGCGCCACCGGGGTCTCGGCGCGGAATTCGCGCTGCCGATCGGCGAGGGCCGCGAGGCGGTCCTCGACGCGGGCGTTGATGCTTCCGGCGGGGAACGCGCCGCCCGCGTCTCTTTCGCCGGCCGGCTGGCCCGTCAGAATCTCGAGCGCGGCGTCGATCGTCTCGACGGGGTAGATGTGGAACCGGCCGGCCGCGACGGCTTCGATCACGTCTCGGTGAAGCATCAGGTGCTGGACGTTCGAGGACGGGATGACGACGCCCTGATCGCCCGTCAGGCCGCCCGCGCGGCACACCCGATAGAAGCCCTCGATCTTTTCGTTCACCCCGCCGACCGCCTGAACCTGACCCTGCTGGTTGACCGACCCCGTGACCGCGAGCGCCTGTCGGATCGGCGCCTGCGCGAGCGCCGAGATCAGCGCCGCGAGCTCCGCGAGCGAAGCGCTGTCCCCCTCGACGGCGCCGTAGGATTGCTCGAAGACGAGGCTCGCCGAGAGGGCGAGCGGCCTGTCCAGGGCGTACCGCGCGCCCAGATAGCCGGAGAGAATGAAGACGCCTTTGGAGTGGACCGGGCCTCCCATCTCGACTTCGCGCTCGATGTCGATCACCTCGCCTCGCCCGAGTCGCACCCGGGCCGTGATGCGCGAGGGACGCCCGAAGCGGTATCGCCCGAGCTCGACGAGGGAGAGTCCGTTGACCTGGCCGGCCTTCTCCCCGCCGGTGTCGATCAGGATCGTTCCCCGCGCGATCGCCGTCCGGATCCGCTCCTCGAAGAGGTTGGCGCGGTACATCTGGGTGTCGATCGCGCGCTCCACGTCCGCGGCGGCGGTTCTCTGCCGTTTCTCGAGGCGGCTCCAATAGTCGGCCTCGCGCAGGACGTCGGCCACGATCCCGATGCGCGCGGAGAGCCTTTCGGCGTCTCCCGCCAGGCGCGCGCTGTGCTCGATCGCGCGGGCGACGGCCTGGCGGTCGAAGGGGAGCAACCCCTCGCGGCGCGCCAGCGTGGCGATGAGGCGCGCATAGAGAAGGTCGTTGGCGGGGCTGCGCTCGATCTCGTCGTCGAAGTCCGCCGCAACCTTGAACAGCTCGCCGAAGTCGGGATCGACCTGGAAGAGAAGGTAGTAGAGGAGCCGCTCGCCGATCAGGACGACCTTGACCCGCACCGGGATCGGCTGCGGGTCGAGGGTCACGGTACTGGCCAGGCCGAGCATCTGTCCGACCGACTCGATCGTGATCTCCCCCGAGCGGAGGGTCTGCTTGAGGCCTTCCCAGGCATAAGGCTGCAGGAGCACCTGGCGCGCGTCCAGGACGAGATAACCGCCGTTGGATCGGTGCAGCGCGCCCGCCTTGATCAGGTTGAAGTCCGTCAGGAGGGTTCCCAGCTGGGCGATGTGCTCGATGCCGCCGACGAGATTCTGGTGCGAGGGGTGCTGCTCGTCGACGACCGGCGCGCCCCGGGTCCGGCTGTGGTCCACGAGGAGGTTGACGCCGTAACGACGGAACGAGCCCGGGGCCGTGGGGAAAGCGAGCGCGAGCGGCGAAGGGCTCGAGGCCTCGGAGGGGCTCAAGAAATCGCTGGCGTTGTTGATCACGTCGCGCTCGAGGGCCTCGAGGTGGGCGACGACCTTCGGCAGGTCGGCGAACTTTGCCCGCAGCGCGCCGATCAGGTGTCCGACCGCGCGCGTGGTGACCTCTCGATTGAGCTCCTTGATTTCCTCCCGGCTCTGCTTCTCCCAGATTGGCATCTCCTGAGCCAGAGCGCGCAGCTCCTCCTGCAGCGCCGCGGTGTCCGATTCGATCTGCCGGCGGCGCGGCTCGGGCAGCTTCTCGAACTCGTCGGGCGGCAGGATGCGTTCGCCTTCCGCCGGGGCGAACATGAAGCCGACGGGCGTGCGGGCGAAGGCGATTCCGCGCTGTCTCGCCCGGTCTCCGAGGTCCGCAAACGCCTTGTTCTGACGGTTCTTGAGCCCCTCTTCGATCGATTGCTTGCGCGCTCGGTATTCGTCGCTCTCGAAGGCCGCCGGCAGCACGACGCGCAGTTCCTCGAGGAGCTGGGCGAGGTCGTCGCGCAACTGGATTCCCCGGCCGGGCGGAAGCTCGAGCGCGATCGGCCGGTGCGGCTCGTCGAAGTTGTGGACGTAGCACCAGTCGGAGGGGCGGGGCTCGGCGGAGGCCTTCTCCGCGAGAAACTGCCTCACGATCGAGTGTTTGCCCGTCGCGGGCGGCCCGAGGGCGAAGAGGTTGTAGCCGGGTTGACGGATGCCGATTCCGAATCGAATCGCGTCGACGGCCCGCGGCTGGCCGACGATCTCGGCCAGGTCCTCCAGCTCGTCCGTGGACTCGAAGGTCCAGGCGCCGGCGTCGCATCGCCGGTAGAGCGAATCCGGATCGAGCTTCCGCGCAACGCCCATGGGGCGAGTTTCCGGCAGCGGCCGCGCGGCGAAATGGTTCGTTTGAATCAGCCGCCTGCGAAGAGGCCGCGCGGCGCGAGCGCGCGGAGTTTCAAGAAGCGAGGATTCGGCCGCCCGCGCCGAGCCTCAAGCGCCTTCCTCGCCAGACCACCGAGCTGCCGAAGAAGGACCCGACCCAGAGGGCCGTCGAGAGCAGGTCGCGGATCGGAACGAGCCAGAGATCCCGCGCGATCGAGCGGTCCTCGAGACATCGGACGGCGAGGAGCCAGGCGACGCCGATGCGGATGATCAGCGTTGCCGCCAGAACCGACCATCCGAGCGCCGATCCGGCGGTCGCCAGAAGAAAGAGGAGTGCGGCCGCCGTGCCCTGCGTGAAGCCGAGACCCGCGTAGCCCCAGGGGCGGGAGGTGCGGATGCCCAGGTTCCAGCGGTTCTGGCGCGCGCGCAGGTCCGCGAAGCTCCGGGTTCCCAGGCGATGGTCCACGACGTCCCGGGCGAGCTCCACGTGGTGCCCGGCTTCCGCCGGGAGCTTGCCGAGCAGGTAGTCGTCGGCCAGGCAGTCCTCCAGCGCGGCGAAGCCGCCGATGTCGTCCAGGACCTCGCGGCGAATCAGGATCCCGGCGCCCATCGCGAAGCTCATTCCCTCGAGCCTTCGGGCGACGAGCGCTCCCGGCAGAAATTCGGTCGTCAGGCTCAAGGCATCGAGCCTCCCCGCGAGCCCTCGTCCCTGGGTGCGGTAGAGGCAGGTCACGACCCCGACGGCCGGGTCCTCGAGGGGCGCGACCATGCGCTTGAGATGGTTCGGCTCGGCGCGGATGTCGCTGTCCGAGATCAGAAGGAGCGGGTACTTCGCGTGGAGGGCGAGGTTCGCGACCGTCCGCACCTTCGGGTTCGCGCCCGAGGCGCCCCGACCGACCACGAACCGGACATCCACCCGGGGATGATCCCGAGCCACGCGACGCGCCGCCTCGAGGCCCGGCTCGTCCTCGTCCTCTGCTCCGAAGAGGATCTCCCACCGGGGGTAGTCCTGCTCGCAGAACGACGCGAAGCTCGCGATCGCATCGTGGTCGAGGCCTCGGAGCGGCTTGAGAACGGAGACCGGAGGCTCTCCCGACGACGCCGCGGCCGTCCCCGATCGCCCGAGCAGGTCGCGCGCGGCGACGACCGCGTAGACATAGAACGCCGTTGCCGAGGCACAGAGGACCAGAAGCGCCGGACGAATTGCTCCGAGCAGCTGCAGCCAGAGATGGCTATGCACGGCGCCCTCCGGGCCGGGCGCGGGTTCTGCCGGCGGAGAGCGATCTCATTGCGCCGACCTCCGGAGCGCCGGCGCCGGCCGCGCCAGATCGAACCCGCTCCGCGCGATCGCGTCGCGCACGCGCTCGCTCACGAGAGCCGCGAGCTCTTCCGGGCCGGAAGCCGGCGGCCCGTGGAACGGCTGCCCGGGGAGAGCCGCGGCGGGATGGCAGTAGATCTCGACGTCCTCCGAGCGGATCCGAGGGATCAGGACGAGGAGGTAGCCTTCGCGCACGCGGCCCGTCGCCAGGAGGCCGTACACACGATCCGCGAAATGGATTCCGGCGGCGCGAAGCCGCTTCGCGCCGCGCCGCCGAAGCAGTCGGAAGACCAGGGCCCAGAGCGTCCGGCTCGCGGCGCCCCGCGGGTCGATCGAAAGGGCCAGGCCGAGCTCCTCCGACGGCAGGCGGACCGAGCGGATGGAGAAGCGCCCGGCCAGATCGGCCAGCGTCTCGAGAACGAAAGGATGCAGATGCATGTGGTGATGGCCGTCGACATGGGAGAGGGGAAGGCCGGTTTCGGCGAAGCGCTCGAGCTGCGCCCGGATCTCGCGCGCGAGCTGCCGCCGGGTCTCTCGGGAGAACTGGTATCGCAGCCCCGTCGCGAAGGCGCCGGAGGGGAATCGGCCTCCCTGGCTTACGAGACGGGGGATCGCCGGACGCGGCAGCGTCGCGCGGCCGTCCAGAACGACCAGATGAAGGCCGACCGAGAGCCCCGGGCGGGATCGCGCGAGGGAGATCGCCTCTGGCGCCGCGTCTTCGTTGATCATCAGGCTGGCGCGGGTCAAGACGCCGTGGTCGTAGGCCTCGGCGATGGCGCGGTTGACCTCGCGCGAGAGCCCGAAGTCGTCGCCCGTGATCGCGAGCCTCCTCACGCCCGGGCCTCCCGGCGGGAGAGAAAGCGCAGGAACTCGGATCCCTCCCGGAGCCGGCGCCGGAGCATCTCGCGGCTCCTCAGCATCTCGAAGAGCATCTCCGCCACCTTCCTCGGCCGGAAGTAGAAGCGCTTGTAGAACTCCTCGAGCGCCGCGGAGATCTCCGATCCCGGGAGATTCGGATAGGAAAGCGAGCTCACCTGGACGCCGTCCTCTCCGACGAGGCCGCCCTTCTGCTCGAGCCAGCCCCCCTCCCTGGCTTGCCGGTAGAGCTCGGTGCCCGGGTACGGCGCCGCGAGCGACACCTGAATCGTGTGCGGGTTGATCTCGCGGGCGAAGCGAATCGTGCTCTCGATCGTCTCCCGCGTCTCTCCCGGCAGGCCCACGATGAAGGTCCCGTGGATGGTGATCCCGAGGTCGTGGCAGTCCTGCGTGAAGCGCCGCGCGGAGTCGATTCGCGTTCCCTTCCGGATGTTGTTCAGGATCTGCTGGCTCCCGGTCTCGTAGCCGACCAGCAGGAGCCGCAGGCCGTTGTCCCGGAGGATCTGGAGGGTCCTTCGGGGAACGTTCGCCTTGGCGTTGCACGACCAGGTCACGCCGAGCCGGCCGAGCCGCCGGGCGATCTCCTCGGCGCGCGGGAGGTCGTCGGTGAACGTGTCGTCGTCGAAGAAGAACTCCCGGACGCCGGGAAAGTAGCTCCGGGCGCGCGCGATCTCGTCGGCCACGCTCTGCGGACTTCTCGTTCGGTAGCGGTGGCCCCCGATCGTCTGCGGCCAGAGGCAGAAGGTGCAGCGGGAGCGGCACCCGCGTCCCGTGTAGAGGGAGACGTAGGGGTGCAGGAGGTACCCGATGAAGTAGTCCTCGATGACGAGGTCCCTCCTGTAGACCTCGGTCACGAAGGGCAGCGCGTCCATGTCTTCGATCGCGGCCCGGGGGCGGTTGTGGACGATCCGGCTGCCGTCGCGGTAGCTGATCCCGTCCACCTGCGAGAAAGGACGCCCGCTCGCGATCTCCTGCAGGGTGTAGTCGAACTCCTCCCGCGCCACGAAGTCGATCGCCGGAGACGCCGCGAGGCTTTCCGCCGGCGAGACGGCGACGTGCGCGCCCACGAGCCCGATGCTCAGCTTCGGATTGGCCTGCCGCAAGGCCTCCGCCACCCGAACGTCCGAGCGGAAGGAGGGCGTGCTCGTGTGCAAGACGGCGAGCTCGTAATCGCCCGCCATCGGGAGGACCGCGTCGAGGCCCAGTCCGCGGGCCGGGGCGTCCACCAGCCGGCTGCCGGGCACGAGCGCCGCCGGCTGGGCGAGCCACGTCGGATACCAGAAGGACCGGATCTCCCGCTTCGCCTGGTATCGCGAGCCGGCCCCGCCGTCGAATCCCTCGAAGGACGGGGGATTCAGAAACAGCGTCTTGCGCACCGTCAAGCGGAGCCCCTGCGGGAGTCGCCGGGCGGTCGCGCGGTCTCGACGGTCCGGGCGGGATCCTCGGGCGGGCCCTTCGGGCCTTCGGGCAGAAGCCTCAAGGCGAAGCGCACGCTCGCGGGCACGAGCGTCGGGCGCAGCAGACGCGGATCGTACGGCGCCAGCCGCCTCTCGTTCTCCGCGATGCAGAGCTCGAGGAAGGCGCGGGCAGAGAGATCGCCGAACGCCGAACGGGCGTTGACCGTGAAGCCCTCCTGCGATCCCGAGTCGCGTCCCCCGACGCGCAGCACGTGGCGCAGGTGCTCCAGGAGCTGCCCGGCGACGGCTCTTGCTCGGCGCAGTTCGTGAAGGGGCTTCATCGGGAGGGGGGCGCGCGCGCGCAGGTACGCCGCCCAGTTCACGATGAAGAGGATGTGGCGGGCCTCCTCCTGCATGATCGGGTCGAAGATTTCGATGAGCGCGCCGGGGAAGTACTCCGACCGACTTCCGATCGCGAAGAGACCGAAGGCGAAGAAGGAGTCGATGCATTCGCCGTATCCCGTGCTGAGGAAGGCGCGCACGGGGTCGGCCGGCGGCCGCGGTTCGGCGAAGGGCTTGACGTCGATTCCGTAGCGCCGGGTGAGAAGCCGCAGGACCGCGGCGTGACGGCCTTCCTCGTAGCCCTGGAGCGCGATGGCCTCCCCCAGAACGGAATCACTCTCGACGCGCCCGAGGGTCTGAACCTTGAGCGCCGTCTCGGATTCGGTCTTGACCGCCTCGTCCCAGATCGGAAGGCTCTTGAGGCGCTGGAGGCTGTCGGCGTCGAGCTCCGGCCAGCGGATGTCGGCGGGATCGAACGGCTTGTGCGTCTGGATGAAGGTCTCGCAGAAGAGACGCTTGTGCTTCTCGGATCCAATGAACCGGCTGCCCATCGCGTGGCTCGGACTCTCCTCGGACCTCACGCTTCCCTGCACAGGCGACAGCGTACTTTTCGAAAATGAACGGGCGATAAAGCGCGGCTTGCGCGCGAGCTCTCCTTGCAGCGCACGGATCGCTATAATTTCGACTCCATGCGAATCCTGGTTGTGGAGGACGAAGTGCGGATGGCGGGCCTCCTCTCTCGAGCGCTGCGGGAATCGGGATACGCGGTCGACGTCGTCGGCGACGGCCGCGAGGCGGTCGAGCAGGGCTCGTGGGGCGTCTACGACCTCGTCGTCCTCGACATCCTCCTGCCGGGACTCGACGGGTTCGCCGTGTGCCGGGAGCTTCGCGCGGCGAAGGCGGCGGCGCCGATCCTGATGCTTTCGGCGCGGTCCGAGATCGCCGATCGCGTTCGGGGGCTCGAGCTCGGGGCCGACGACTACCTGGCCAAGCCGTTCGCCATGGCGGAGCTGCTCGCCCGGGTGAACGCGCTGCTGCGACGCCGCTCCTTGCCGCAGCAGGTCACGCTGACGGTCGGAAACCTGCGGCTCGACCGGAGCAAGCGCCTGGTCGAAGTCCGAGGCCGCGCCGTGGAGCTGACCGCGAAGGAGTACTCGCTGCTCGAGTACTTGTTGCTCAATCGCGGGCGGGTCGTGACGCGGCAGGAAATCGCCCAGCACGTTTGGGACGAGCATTTCGATCCGTTCTCCAACCTGATCGAGGTGTACGTGGGCCGCCTGCGCCAGAAGATCGACCCGCCGCCCGAGGAGGGGCAGCCGTCGTTCCTGAAGACCCGCCGGGGCGAGGGCTATTTCGTCGAAGACCTGGCCCACCAGCCCGATTGATTCCCCTGTCCATCCGCTTGAAGCTGACCCTGTGGTACGGGGCGGCGTTGTGCGCGATTCTGGCGTTCTTCTCCGCCGCAACCTACCTGCGCTATCGCGAGGCGGCCTGGAGAGCTTTCGACACGGACCTTGCCGCGAACCTCGATACGCTGCAGGGCGCCCTGGCGAAGGAAATCCGCCACCCGAGGAGGGAATCGAGCGCGGGGACGGCGCAGGAGCCTCGCCCCGGCGCCTCCGCTCTCGAAAGGCGTCGCCACGCGGCCGGAGAGACGCTCGACGACTTCCGGCTCAACGGCCTGTACGCGGAAGTTCGGGAGGGCCCGGGTGGAGAGACCTTCCTCGCTCGCCTGGCGGGCGCCCAGATCGGCGGCAGCGCGGGTCTCCTGCCCGAATCGGCGTGGAAGCAGGCCTCCGTCTCCCCGGCGACGCGGTTCGTTCCCGTCGGCTCCAGAGGCCGCGCCGCGATGCGGAGCTTCCAGCCCGAGCCGGGCTCGGACCCGATCGAGCTCGCCGTCGCGGACCGCACGACCCTTGTGGATCAGACCCTGGCTTCCATCGAGCGCTCCCTGATCGAGTTCGGAACGATCGGCCTGGTCCTGGCCCTCGCGGGAGGCTACTGGCTGGCCACCCGAGCCTTGCGGCCGATCGACGCGATGACGACGCAGGCGGGTCTCATGGCCTCGGAGGCCTCGTCGGCGGGATCGCACCGTCTGGAAGTGATCCACGCCGACGACGAGCTGGGAAGGCTCGCCCTGACCTTCAACCGCCTTCTCGAGCGGATCGAGGCGTCGGTGACCCAGTTGAGGGGGTTCATCGCCGACGCGGCTCATGAGCTGAAGACTCCCGTAGCCGTGGTCCGGGCCGAGGCGGAGCTGTCGTTGTCGGCCGACCGGGACGCCGAAGGCTACCGGGAGACGCTCCGCGCGATCGCCGGCGAGAGCGAGCAGCTCTCCCGCGTCATCAGCGACCTCACCCTCCTCGCGGAAGGGGAGACGCTCGATCACCCCCTCGAGCGGCGCCTCGTCGATCTCAAGGAGCTTGCCCACGAGGTCACGCGTTCCCTGCGCGCGGTGGCTGCCGCCCGCAACGTCGTCTTCGACGTCGAGTCCTCCGGCTGCGTCGAATACCGGGGCGACGAGCGGCTGCTGCGCCAGATTCTCACCAACCTCTTCGAGAACGCGATCAAGTTCTCCCGGTCGCCCGGCCGCATCGGGGTCGTCGTGTCGGAGGAGCCGGCCGACATCGAGATACGCGTTCTGGACGAGGCGCCGACCCTGTCGCCGGAGGAGCGGGTCCGGGTGTTCGACCGCTTCTATCGGGCGCCGCAGCCGAAGGGAATTGCGGCCTCGGGAACCGGGCTCGGGCTCGCGATCGTCCGCTGGGCGGTGGTCTTGCACGGCGGGACCATTCGCGTGGAGCCCCGGGAATCGGGCGGCAACCTGTTCGTCGTGACGCTTCCGCTTCCTGCCGACGCCGCATGATCCGTGCGGCCGGAGTCGGCCGGCCTCGCGCCGCCCTTCCGGCGCGGCCCGAGTCGCCCGGCGTCGCGACGTCGCGCCAGCCCGCATGATTCACGACCGACTCCGGCCGCCGCTCCGATCCCGGGGGCGCGGGGGGCGCCGTGCGCCCCCTGCTCCCATGAGCCCGCCGGGGCGGCGTCAGCGCTCCTCGCCGATGCGCATCGGCATCGCCGTCGTCGCGCTTCCTTGCCCCGA
>JBLMXY010000222.1:0-6419 GCA_050257975.1 Acidobacteriota bacterium | reverse complement strand
CTTTCTTCTCCTGGTCGTCGCGCTCCCCGCCGCGCGGGAAGGCGAGCGGCGCCCCTCGGCGGCGCGCCTCCTCCCGGCGCTCGTTCTCGTGATTCTCATCGTCGTTGGAGCGGCGCTCGGTCTCCTTCGCCTCTACCCGTTCGGCGGCACGCCGCGCCACCAGGTTCTAATTCTCCTCTTCGCCCTGCTCGCCGCCTTCGTCGCGCTCGACTCTTTCTTGCGCGCGACGCGCGGCCCCCGAAGAGCAGCGCTTGCAGTGCTCTGCGCGGGTGCGATCGGAGCAAACGTCGTCGCGAACCGGGATCGCATCCATCGCTTCGGCCGCGACGAGCCCTTGAACGTCCAGGCCGGGATCTACACCAGGGAGCTCGCCCGGGTCCGCACCGTTCACCTGGACCTGATGAATTTCATCGGCCTCTTCATGGACTACTACCCCTGGGATTGCCGCTTTGCCGGGCGGATCTCCGAGAACCCGCCCATCGAGCGCTACGAGCTGTCGCGGGACGGCCGCAGGCTGACGGTGATCGCGCACCGCGGGATCTGGATGATGGACTTCCTCGCCGCCCCGCTCTACCAGGAGCTCCGGGCATCGACGCAGGCAGGCGCCTGCGAGACGGTCCTCAGCGTCGACCGAAATCTCTTTCGCGCCCCGAGGACGGCGCGGCCACAGAGCGAGCGCCTGGATCTTCAGGCGCGAATTCCGGCGCTCGCGGCCGCCGCGGGTCTGAACGCTCGCTCGGTGAAGTTGAGCGACGACTTTGTATTCACCGACCTTTGCACGGAGCCTTGAGGTAAACGACGACTCGTTCAAGGTGGGCCCGAGCCCGTCTCGCAAAGCACGACATCGATCGCATCGTCGGTCACCTCGACGCGGCGCACCCGCACGCCGACGTTTGCGGCGAGAGCCGGGATCGAGGCCAAGAGCGCGGCTCGGTTCTTCGGGGGCCGTTTCGTCCAGGGCGGCCCGTAGAGGTTTCGGTCCACGCAAAACACCGTTTCGCAGGCCGCCCGCGGCCCAAGCGATTTGCTGAGCTCCGCATAGAGGCCCGGACTCTGAAAGTCCATGATCCAGATCCAGCGGTGTACGAGGAGATTGAGGCGCTTGCCGCCCCGTGTGAGCTCATATCGCTCGACGGAGGGCACCGCCGGATCCGGCCCCTCGAATCTCCAATCCCAGCCGTAGAAGTCCATCATCACGCCGATCAGGTTGAAGGCGTCGACGTGAACCGTTCCCCTCCCCGCGAGATGGCGCGCGTAGATTCCCCTCCTCCCGACGAGGGCCTCGTGCGCGTAATCGGGCGTCGTCGTTCCCCGCAATCCGAGCTTGAAATCGGCGCCGACGGCAGCGAGGCAGATTGCGACCAGAAGGATCCGTCCGACGCCACCTGCAAATCGGAACAGGCGATCCACCGCGACACATCCGGCCAGCAGCGCGAAAACGAAGAGGAGGAACTGCTGCCGCATCAGGCCGCCGAACGGATAGCGTCCGATCGCCCCCAGCAGCATCCCGCCAAGCAGAAGAAGCCAAAGGAAGACGGCGGGAAGAAGGCGATCGGGCGATCGGCCGGTCTCCGACTTCTCCGTCGCGGGCGCCCACAGGACTCCGGCCAGGAAGAGAAGGAGAGGGGGCAAGGCCCATCGCGCCCTGGCGACCGGGAAGGGCGCGAAGAGATTGAACGTCTCGCGAAGATTCCGGATCCAGAAGCTCGAGAGGGGTTCCTCGCCGGGGCGGAAATAGTACGTGGGCATGTTGTCCAGGCTTCGGACCCAGGGCTTCGCAAGGGTCAGATACAAAACCAGCCCGACGAGAAAGGGGAACAAGAGGGTCAACACGTCGGCAAACCACCTTCGTCTCAACGAGCTTCGAAGCGCGCGACGGTACTCGGGCCGCATCGTCGCAGCGACGAGCGGGGCCGCGACGCAGACGACCAGGTACAGCCCCGCGAAGTAGTGCGAGAGCAGCGCGAGCGACGCGAACGTCGAGAAGAGGATCCGGCTTCGCTTCGGCGGGCGCGCGTCGGCCGTCACGAGGTCCAGGTAACAGAGGAAGCTCGCAAGCATCAGGAAAACACAGAGGGTGTAGCTCTCGACCTCCAGGGAAAGCAGGATGGACGTCTGGGCGCACGCGAAGACGAGCGCCCCGAGCACGGCGACCGGGGAAAGCGTGCCGAGCTTCTGCAGAATGCGCCCGACGAGAACGATCGAGCCCACGCTCGCCAGGACCGGGAAGAAGCGATAGGCGGCCAGCGTATGGCTGACCCTGTCGCACCCCTTCAAGAGGAGGAGGAAGAGCGGCGGATGCGCGAGATTCGCGTACTCGCGGCGGAAGTTGCGGGCAATGAAGAGATGCCAGCCGCCGTTGTGGTCCAGAGGGTGGTAACGAGAAAAGAAGATTCTCAGAAGCAGTCCCAGGATCGCCACGAGCGTGAGAACCGCCGCGTTACGGGTTGAGGAACCTTCCGTGTTGGCAGCCGCAGTCACGCTCTCACCACTCCGGCGCTAAGGCGTGCGCTGGAACTCGAAGGTCGCCGCGGTGGCGGCGCCCCACATTGCGCCAGGGTCCGGGGAGACCGCGACGATCTCGATCGTCACGCGGTGCCCGGGAGAATCCTGATCACGCGCCATCGGCACCTCGAGCCACCCGGCGAAGGGGACTGCCGCAACGTCATGAGAGAGGACTTCACGCCCGTCGATCGCCACGCGCTCGACGATTCGGTTCGGCAGTCCACCGCCGGAATAGCGGTCCTCGAGCCGCAACACGATGGATTCTCCGGCGGAGAGCGGCGGAAGCGTACACACGGCGCGCGCCCGATCGCCCGGAGCCGGATTTGCGGCCCGGATCTGGATCGTGGCCCGGTCCCAGTCGAGCACCGTCAGGCGGCCCGAATCCATGTCGCACCAGACGAGCCCGCCCACGCCCGCGACCTGCAACGGGAATCGGTAGGAGTGCGCATCGTCCCGGTCATGGCGACTGACCAGGGCGTCGAGCCGCGGCACGACGGCGAGCAAGGCAAGAGGCGCCGCGATCGCGACAGCCCCGAGCGCCGTGCGGCCCCGAAAGGTCATCACCGGCAGCAGTCTCGCCGCGGCCGGTATGGTGAGGAGCTCGAGAGCCGTCGCCGGGACGAGCAGGCGCGACATCGGCGAAAACAGCGCATGGACCCCGATCTTGAGGACGACGGCCGCCGCGAGAGCGAGCACGGCGCGGTCGCGCTTCCAGGCACCCAGAGCCAGAGCCGCCGCAAAGAGCCCCTGAAGAATCGCCATCTCGGCCCGGAGCCAGGGCCGGGCCGCTCGGGCGAACCGGATTCCATCCGCCTGACGGGCAACGGGGAGGACCCCTGCCGCCTCGAGGCTCCAGAAGAGATTGGTTCCGTCACCGTCGATGGCGAGCCGAAACGTCTGATCCCCCATGCGGAGCGCGTGAAAAACCGGACGCCGGCGGTACTCGCGCCAGGCGAGCCGCGCCGCCCCGTCGTAGAGGCGATGCACGTCTCCCAGAAGCTCCGGCTCGACGGAGGCGACGTAGGGCCGCGGATCGACCCAGCCGGGGAACCACGCGCTCGGCACGACCGTGCCGAGCAGCGCGAGGCCGGCATGCTCGGTCGTCAGGGCGAAGCGGCCGGTTGCGGCGTGACGCTGCCAGGCGAGCATGAGCAACGGGAGGACGGCCGCCAGCGCGAGGCGGATGGCGCTGGCCCGTAGCCGCTTGCCCGGTGCGAGCGAGGCCGCCAGAGCGAGCGGAAGGAGAACGGCCAGCATCTCCTGTCGGATCGCGACGGCCCCGGCAAACAGCAGGCCGGAGGCGATCGGGTCACACCGCCCCAAGCGGTCGACCGATGCGCGCACGGCCAGGCAAGCGAGCGCCACGGTGGGGAACAGGACCCAGTTGTCCTGCGCCACGACCCCGGAGAAAAAAACCTGTCCGGGCCAGAGGGCGAGCAGCAGACCGGCGAGGAAGCGCAGCCGAACGGAAATCACGCCGCGCCAGAGCAGAAACGGCAGCAGGCCCAGAAGGCCGGTGACGATCGCCGTCGCATCCCGGGCGGCTTCCCGCCCCCCGCTCGGCAGAGCTCGATAGAGGACGGAAAGCAGCATCGGCAGCCCCGGATTGAACTGAGTCCAGAGCCAGCCGGGCCCCGAAAGCCCCTTGTTGCGCAGCAGCTGACCGAAGCGGATGAGTCCCTGGAAGTCCGAAATCGGAAGCGTGGGGAAGACCGAAAGAAAGGCCAGCCGGCTCCCGACGCCGAGCGCCCCGAGAGTCAGAGCGAGCAGGAGATCCCGCCGGCCGGGGATTCCGTCGCCTTGCACGAGACCATTGTTCATGCCTTCCGGAATTCCGCAACCGGCGTCCGAGCGCCGCGCGCGACTAGAATCGGCGGCGATTGAGCGCCCTGCCTCGTGGTTCGTCTGCGCGGGTCCTCGCGGGACGGAGCGGAAGGTTTCTCGAGACCTTTGCCCTTCTTGGCGCGGCCGTCATCCTCGTCTACCAGCTCTTCGTGCCGCCGATCGTCGGGCTCGCGGACAATGGCGACTTCCAGCGGGTGGCGGCTCCCGTGGGCATCTTTCACCGGAGCGAAGCCGACGCGCACTACTTTCGCTACGTCCAGCCGCGGTACGAGTCCGGCAGACCGCGAAGGAGCGGCTTCTTTTCCTCCGAGATCCCAGTCGCCGCGGCAGCGCGCATCCTCGCGGCCGCGTTCCTGCCCCCCGGGGTCTTCGACATCCGGTGTCTGGGATCTCTTCACGCCGGGCTGCTGCTCGCCGCGCTGGCGCTCCTGCTCGTCGGCAGTCGGCCGTGGACGGCTCCGGCGCGCGCCGTATTCGCCGTCTTCCTCGTCTTCTTCTTCACCGACGTCGGTTACGCGGCTCTGCTCAACTCCTTCTACACTTCGGCGGCCGCCCTGCTCTTCCTGCTCCTGGCGGCGGGCATCGCCGCGTGCCTCGCGGCGGAAAGGAAATCGAGCGAGCTTCAGGCGGGCTTCTGGGCCGCGGCCTTCGCGCTGGTCCTCTCGAAGCCTTCAGAAGCGCCGCTTGCGCCTGTCCTTGCTCTGCTCGGATTCCTGCTTGCGCGGGAAGGGCGAGGGCCGGGCCGTTCCCGCCTCGCCGCATGGCTCGGCGGGGCCCTCTGCCTGGCAGCCCTCTTGATGTACCGGACCACGCCGCTGAACTTCAAGGCGATCGCGCTCTACGACAACGTTTTCCTGGAAATCCTGCCGAATTCTCGCAGTCCCCGGGCGGACCTGCGGGACCTCGGCCTTCCCGAGGCCTGGGCCCGGTACGCGGGCGTCTTCCCTTTCGACAAGGCATCTCCCCTCTGGAACCCCGAGTTCCAGATACCCTTTCTGCGAACCGTCGGCTTCCGCCGGCTCGCGGCCCTCTACGCGCGGCATCCGGGGCGCCTGGGTGAGCGTGTGTGGCGGGCCGCGCGGCGCGCAACGACCCTGAGGCCCCCGCAACTCGGCAACTTCCCGCCGGAGACGGGCGCAAAGCCATTCGAGAAGAGCCAGGCATTCGCCGCCTGGAGCGGCTGGAAGGCAAGGCTCTCCTGGAAGGCTCCCCGGCTTCTCTTGATCTTCTGGCTGGCGAACCTCGGCGGCGCGATGTGGGTCTGGTGGCGCTCGAGGCTGCCGCGAACCCGCTGCCTGGCTCTGTCGCTCACCGCGCTCGCGCTCATGGCCGCGGTCGAGTTCGGCGTGAGCGCGCTCGCCGACTCCCTGGCCGACTCGGAGCGTCACCTCCTGACGTTCAACGCGATGACGGACCTTGCCCTCGCCGCAGACGGTGCCTTTCTGGCGAGCCGCATGGCGTTCTCTAGCCGTTCCTCACCCGGAATCGCCACGGATGGAGGAAAGCCCCGCCCGGCCCGCGGGTCTCTCGCCGCAGATCGCGCAACCGATTCGAGAGAGTCGGAAACTAGAATCCCCGCCACGTGAACCAGAGCCCGAACCCGCATCGAAAGCCGGCGTCGTTGACCTCGAGGATCGCATTGATTGCGGCGGCCGGCTTCCTGTTGCGGCTCGCCGTCGTCCTCTGGGTCCCGACGCAACCCGCGTCAGACTTCTGGTCCTACTATCACCGCGGGCTGAACCTCGCCGAGCACGGCCGTTACGAAGCGGTTCCCGGCCGTGTGGACGCAACCTATCCGCCTCTCTACTCGCTCTTGCTCGCGGCCGTCTTCCTTCTCGCGCCGGGCCACACGCTCGCCGCCGCGAAGCTCGTCAATTGTCTCCTGGGCGCCGCGGCGATCGCCGCCGCGGGGTTCCTGTCGAGGCGCCTCGCGGGCGAGCGGGCGGGGCTTCTCGCGGCCGGCCTTCTCGCCGTCTTCCCCCGCTCGCTGCTCATGGCCTGCCTCGTCGCTTCCGAGAACCTGTTCTCCCCGCTGCTCTTGCTTCTCGCCTGGATCGTCGTCGAGGGGG
>JBLMXY010000221.1:0-5058 GCA_050257975.1 Acidobacteriota bacterium | reverse complement strand
GCGGGGCGCAATCCCTACTACGGCCTGGCGCAGATCGAGGAGCTTGAGCGCCAGCTCGCCGCTCCCGAGGGGGATTCGATGCGCCGGGTAACGCTCCGGGGCGCGCTCGCGCAGGAGCTTCTTCGGGTGGGCAGGTCCGAGGACGCGGCGCGGTTGTTGAAAGAGGCCCTCGACATCGCGGTCTCCGGGAAGCTTCCGGACGACGTGCGGCTCCACGTGATGCGCGATCTCGGCCTCTCGGAGCTTCGCCGCGGCGAGCAGAAGAACTGCATCGGGTACCACGGGCCGGCGGCCTGCATCCTGCCGATCGGAGAAGCCGGGGTGCACCGCGACCCCGCCCCCGCGCAGGCGGCGCTCGACGTCTACCTGCGTTACCTGGCGGAGCGGCCGGACGACCTGACCGTGCGCTGGCTCGCCAACATCGCCGCCATGACCGCGGGGCGATACCCGGACGGTCTGCCGAAGGGCCTGCGGGCGGACCCGAAGACGCTGGCGCCGGCGGGGCCGTTTCCGCACTTTTCCGACGCGGCAATGAAAGCCGGGCTGGACGTCATGGACCCCTCGGGCGGGGCCATCGTGGACGACTTCGACGGGGACGGCCTGCTCGACGTCGTCACGACAACGATCAACCCGTGCGCCCCCATGCACTTCTTCCACAACGACGGGAAGGGGGGCTTCGAGGATCGCGCGGCGCGGGCGGGGCTGGACGCGCAGTGGGGAGGATTGAACGTCATCCATGCCGACTACGACAACGACGGGTTCCTCGACCTGCTCGTCCTGCGGGGCGGCTGGTTCGCCGCCGACGGGCGCGTGCGCCTGTCACTCCTGCGCAACAACGGCGACGGAACCTTTACCGACGTGACGCGGGACGCCGGCCTCGCCGGCAAGGCCTATCCGACGCAGGCGGGCGCCTGGGCCGACTACGACAACGACGGCCTGCTCGACCTCTATGTCGGCAGCGAGGTGGACGACGACGGGATCGCGTACCCGTCCCGCCTCTTCCACAACAAGGGGGACGGAACGTTCGAGGAAGTCGCGGAGAAGGCGGGGGTGGAGAACTTCCGCATGGCCAAGGGGGTCGCCTGGGGAGACTACGACGGCGACGGCTGGCCGGATCTCTACGTCTCCAACATCGGCGGCAACCGCCTCTACCACAACAACCGCGACGGAACCTTCGCCGACGTCGCTCCCGCGGCGGGGGTGGCGGCGCCGATCCCGAGGAGCTTTCCGACCTGGTTCTTCGACTACGACAACGACGGGCGCCTGGACCTCTTCGTCGCCGATTACGGCGCTCCGGTCGAGGACGTCGTCGGCATCTATTTCGGACGCCGGGCCGCCGAGGGCCACCCGCGCCTCTATCACAACGAAGGCGATGGGACGTTTCGCGACGCGAGCATCGAGGCGGGCTTCACGGACCCCCTCCTTCCGATGGGATCGAACTACGGAGACCTGGACAACGACGGGTACCTCGACGTCTATCTCGGAACGGGACTTCCGTCCTTCGAGTCGCTCATGCCCAACCGCATGTACCGAAACGTCGAGGGCAAGCGCTTCGTGGACGTCACGTTCTCGGGCGGCTTCGGCCACCTGCAGAAGGGGCATGGCATCGCCTTCGCGGACCTGGACAACGACGGAGACCAGGACGTCTTCGAGCAGATGGGGGGCGCCTACCCCGGGGATGCCTACCCTTCCGTCCTGTACGAGAACCCGGGCAATGGCAACTCCTGGGTCAAACTGCGGCTGGCCGGCACGCGGTCCAACCGCTGCGCCGTCGGAGCGCGGATCGAGGTCGTCGTGCCGGCGCCGGGGGGCGGGACTCGCTCGATCTTCCGCGCGGTCGGCGCGGCGTCCTCCTTCGGCGGCTCGCCGTTCCGGCAGGAGATCGGCCTGGGCTCCGCGCGGCGGATCTCCCGGATCGAGGTGCTCTGGCCGGCGAGCGGCACCCGCCAGGTCTTCCGGGACGTCGCGCCGAACCGCCTCTACGAGGTCCGGGAAGGGGCACAGAAGCTGCGCGCCCTTCCCCTGCGGAAGCTCCGGCTTGGCGGCGGCGCGTAGCGGCCGACTCGACACCCCCGCCGTTGTCCGGGCCGAAAGAAATATACTCGCGGAGCCGTTTTGCTTCGTCGGAGGGTGAAGATGTCCAAGCGCCTCGCGTCGGTCGCGGGCCTGTCGCTCTGGATCGCCGCCTCGGCGCTTTTCGCGCAGGAGTGGCGCGGAAGGGCGCGGGTCGAGGGAACCGTCAAGAGCACCAAGGGCGAGCCGATCGTTGGCGCGAAAGTCTCGCTGCGCTGGACGGAGTCGGGCCGGGGCGGACCCGACGTCACCACGAACAAGAGCGGGCACTGGGCCTTCTTCGGCCTGGTCGGCGGCAACTGGGACGTCGATTTCGACGCCGCCGGCTACCAGCCAAAGAAGATCACCGTGCCGCTCCAGGAGCTGGCGCGAAACCCGCCAATCGACGTCCAGCTCGAGCCGATCGAGCCCAAGCCGGAGTCGCACGAGGAGATCCAGGTGGCGGGCCACAAGGTCTCCAAGGAGACGGCCGCCGCCATCGAGGCCGGCAACGCGGCGATGATGGCGAGGAACTGGGCGGCGGCCCGGGAGGGCTACCAGAAGGCTCTTCCGGAGCTGCCCGATTACGCGCCGCTCTACATGAGCATCGCGAAGACTTACGCGGGCGAAGAAAACGCCGCCGAGGCTCTCAACTGGGCGCGCAAGGCTGCGGAGAAGGACCCGCAGAACGCAGACGCGTGGAAGACGGTCGCGGAGCTGGAGCTGTCGCGCGGCAACCTCGAGGCGGGCAAGGAAGCGCTGGCCAAGGTCCCTGCCGACAAGGCGAGCGACACTTCGTATCTGAACCTCGGGATCCTGCTCTACAACAAGAAACAGAACGCCGCGGCCGAGGAGGCCTTCGGCAAGGCGCTCGAGCTCTCCCCAGACCTGGCGGATGCGTTCTACTACCGCGGGCTCGCGCGCATCCAGTTGAAGAAGACGGCGGAAGCGAAGGCCGACCTGAGCAAGTACCTGGAGCTCGCCCCGAGCGGGTCCGACGCCGAGACGGCCAGGGAGCTCTTGAAGTCGCTGCGGTGACCGGCGGGAGGCCCGGCCCGAGCCGGGCCGGGCTCCTGCTTTTTCTCGCCGGCGCGGTCGCGGCCGCCGCAGCCTGCTCCCGAAGGCCCCTCGTTTTTCTCCGGGCGCCGGTCGTCCTGATCTCGGTCGACACGCTGCGCGCCGACCACCTTCCCGTCTACGGCTACCGCGGCGTGTCGACGCCCGCGTTCGACGCGCTCGCGAAGGATTCGATCGTCTTCGAGAACGCCGTCTCGCACGTTCCTCTGACCCTTCCGTCGCACGTCACGATCCTGACGGGGCTTCTGCCCTTCCAGAACGGCGTGCGCGACAACCTGGGCTACCGCCTCGACGCGACCCGCCCGACGCTCGCGGCGTTTCTCGCGGAGCGCGGCTACTCGACCGGTGCGGCGGTCTCGGCCGTCGTGCTCGATCACTCAACCGGCGTGGCGCAGGGGTTCGGGTTCTGGGACGACCGGATCGAGGGCACGGCACCGGGGCAGGCCCTGGGACAGGTGCAGCGCGCGGGAGGCGAGACGGAGAGGAGGCTGGAGGCGTGGATCGCGGCGCAGACCTCCGGCAAGCCGCTCTTCGCGCTTCTCCACCTCTACGAGCCGCACACGCCCTACGAGCCGCCCGAGCCTTTCCGAACGCGCTACGCGAAGAGCCCCTACGACGGAGAGATCGCCGCCGCGGACGAGATCGTGGGCCGCTTCGTCGCCTTCCTGAAGGGGCGCGGACTCTACGAGAGGGCGCTGATCGTCTTCCTCTCGGACCACGGCGAGGGTCTGGGCGAGCATGGCGAGGACGAGCACGGCATCCTGCTCTACCGCTCGGCGATCCACGTCCCCCTCTTCCTGAAACTGCCGAAGGGCGCCCTCGCCGGCTCGCGCGCCGGGAGCCCGGCGGGTCTGGACGACGTCTTTCCGACCATCGCCGCGGCGATCGGGCAGAAGCCACCCGCGGGCCTTGCCGGAGCCTCGCTTCTCGATCTCGCGCGAGGCCGGGCACAGGAGGGTGCTCGCACCATCTACAGCGAGACCCTCTACCCCCGCTACCACTTCGGCTGGAGCGATCTCGCGTCGCTGACCGACGACCGGCATCACTACATCGAGGCGCCCCGGCCGGAGCTCTACGACTGGCGCGAGGATCCGGGCGAGAAGACGGACCTTTCCGCCGGACTGCCGCCGGCGTTTCGAAAGCTGCGCGTCGAGCTTTCCGCGATGAGCCGTCCCTTGCAGGCCCCGGGCGCCTCGGACCCCGAGACCGTCAAGAAGCTCGCTTCGCTCGGCTACATCGGACAGGCGTCGGCCCCCGCGGGGGAGAAGAACCTGCCCGACCCCAAGGACCGCATCGGCTCGCTGCAGAACCTGAAGGATGCCAATCACCTCGCGGACCTCCACCGCGACGCGGAGGCGATCGCCATGCTGCGCCGGTTCGCCGCTGACAATCCCCGGATGCTCGACGCCTGGGAATCTCTCGCTCGGATCCTGCGCCGCTCGGGACACCCCGAGGAGGCGATCGAAGCGCTGGAGCGCGCGGACCGGCTCGCGCCCGGAACGCCTCAGATCGTGATGGGCCTGGCCGACGTGAACCTGGAGGCGGGCCGCTTCGCGAAGGCCCGCGCGCTCGCGGAAGCGGCGCGGGCGCTTGGCTCCTCGGGCGTCGAGGAGGAGCTTGCGGCGATCGCGCTCGCGGAAGGCGACGTCGCGGCGGCGCAGAAGCACGCGCTGTCGGCGCGGGCGCAGAGCCCCGAGGGGCGCCTGCCTCTGCTTCTGCTCGGCCGAGTCGCGGCGCGGCAAGGCAGGTGGGACGCCGCGCTCTCGAGCCTGGACGGCGCGCTGTCGATCGAGCAGGAGAGCCGCGCCGCGCCCATGCAGGGGCTTCGCGCGGCCCGAGCCGACGCGCTTGCGCACCTGGGGCGCGAGAAGGAGGCCGAGGAAGACTTCCGCCGCGAGATCCGCGATTTTCCGGAGAACCTCGACGCCT